>LVWS01000045.1 GCA_002083365.1 Nitrospira sp. SG-bin1
GGTTCTTCAACAACTTTGGCCCGGGCGCTGTCGGCAACAAGGTCGATTCGTTCCACGTCGCGTTGCAGCTGCAATACTAGTTCGCACGGGACTGTCTCCAGTTAGCCCTCTCAGAATGGTGGATCGACTGCAAGGGTGATTGGTTCTTTTGTGAGGTTCTAAGACGAGAGAATGGGAGGAAGTTCTTAAAGAAAAACAGGTAACGGCAATCGGCACATGCCCGTGCCGGCATCGAAGAGGGATTTGCCCACTTCCACTTTTACCGCGGGGTCCCCACGCCTTTCTGGGGACCTTGCACCCTCCCGAACGAAGCGGACAGGGTTTTGGAAACAGTCATTCCCAGGGCCTTGGCCTATATCCATCGACCTTTGGTTAATTCCTGGCGTTTCATCAGTGATGTCTGCCTCTCTTTTCAGGATTTTCCCGATGGGTCCATGCCATTTCCTCCAATATACTGCAGCAATGGGAAAAGCGTTCATTCACTGTGAGCAATGTAAGTGACTGTTGATGCCGGAGCGGCGCATGAGTCGCCGTGTCGAGGAAACGGGGTTACGAAAGTCGCCGATGTTGCATGACCCGTCGTGATACACGGAAATGACGGAATGAAAACACAGTGTGAGTGAGCAGGATGGGCCGGATGGGGCTTGCTGAGAAAGGAGGGGGGAGGTGAAGCGGCATGAATTTGAAAGGGGTGATACTTGAAGACGGCCGAGGAAGGGAATTTGTGTTGGTGTGCGAGCGGTCTCATATGCGGTTCGAAAAGACCTTCGCGCTCCGAGGATGGCAACGGCGGCGCCTGGTTCCACTTCACTATACGGAGCGGGAGCTTCGAAAAATCGTCGGCGGAGTGCTGGATGCCCTGGATGACTTGTTTCGAAGTCTGCCGAGACTGCATGAGCATATCGACGGCATGCCTTCTGATGGCGCCAACTTTGCCACACCGCTACGGAGGAAGACATTGATGTTGAGGAAAGTCGCCAGATTGGAAGAGGAGGCGGTGAAAGGAGGGAAATCCTAATATTCTGTGACCAACATGACGGCAGCAGTTGAACTGCTTCGTTCGCATTTTGTCTGTTGCGTAAAGAGAAGCTCTTGTGATTCTTGATAGAGAACTTGCCATTACGGTAATGAACGCGTTGTTCCTCCGACCTCTTATCTGTACATAAAACGGTGTTTGGTAGTCGCGAACCTATTCAGTTCTTTCCTGCAAACAAGTTAGCGTCGGTAACGTGCTCTCCAGCCTACCTATACTCTCACCTTGGCCAGGTGATACGCCGAAAGCTTCATGGTTGCGATGGTTCAGATAGGAAGGCTCTTCCTGAATTCGCGGTTGAAAGTCCCCGTTGCTTGTGAGAAATGTCCTCGCAGTGCCACGCTCGCTTGCAGTATGATACGGCTCCGCCGACCGGGAGATGCTGCGTGCTAAAACAGCGTATCGAAGCCGTCACGAAAACCAACCAGATATTCTACGATGCTTTTGAGAGTCTCGACATTGCGAAAATGGACGCGATCTGGGCCCATCAAGAATATGTCACCTGTATTCATCCGGGTTGGACCATCCGTTCCGGATGGCCCGCCGTCCGTGATTCCTGGGTGTTGATCTTCAACAACACCTTTTCGATGAAGTTCGAGCTCACCGATGTGATGGTCCAGGTGGCGGGCGATATGGCATGGGTCATCTGCGTCGAGAATCTCACCACCCAACAATCCGACGAACCGCAACAAGCCAAGGTCCTCGCGACGAACCTATTCGAACTCATCGGCGATGAATGGTTGATGATCCATCACCACGGGTCGCCGGTGATGGGGTGAACGAGGCGAGGAATAACGAGCCTCACGTTTGTTCACGCCGCCGAGATGGTGAGGCGGCAGGGCAAGTGTTGATCGGGGCAGTGGGCGGTGCTCGCTCAATGCGCGCAGGAGAAAACCACACAGCGTCCCGCTTATAAGAAAAAGAGGGTTAAGGTGTTGGCCAACGCGCGACCTCGGAAGGTCCTGGCTGAATGCGTTAAAGAGAAAAGAGCGTAAGAATTAGAACTTCATTTCAATAGGTTGGTAGAGAGCTGATGGCATCACATAACTACTGGGATTGGGGGACGCTAATCTCTTCTGCGGTAGGCGCTCTTATTGGGAGTGCCCTAACTCTACTGGCTACGTATGTTGCCCATCGACTTCAAATGGCAACACAGAAGCAAAATGATGCTGATCAGTTGAAGGGTCTGCTGCAAGCGATTCATGACGAAGTCGAGTCTTTATGGGACGGTTATGTTCGTAGCGCGGGAGCTCAGATAGAGGCATTAGGGGATGGACAGCCTATGCTCATGTATTGGCCCATCACGCAGGACTACTTTACGATCTACAATACAAACACATTTTTTGTTGGATGAATCAAAGATAATGATCTTCGCAAGGCGATTGTGTTGACATATGCAAGGGCTAGAGGGCTAATTGACTCTTTTCGTATGAACAATGATCTTGTCCATAAGTATGAATATGCCAGCCTGCTTTTTCAGGAGTCACAGAATCCCACTCATCAGATAATGGCAAGTGGACACCTTCAAGTCTTAATAAAATACGCTGCAGGACTGAAGAAACCGTCATGAGGAACTAAAGATTCTCGTGAGCGATCTTCTTCGCCGATTGCATAAAGAGGGAGTCCTGAGCAAACACGCCTAGCCAAATAGTTTCGAGTGGCGAGATAGTCGGCGCAATGATGTGATACCTTATCTTCAATAGGCATGTCCCATTCAATCCGGCGAGCAACGCTTCATGATCTCAATCGACTCGTTCCCCTCTTTGATGCTTACCGCCAATTCTATGGACAACCTTCTGATCTGATTATTGCCAGGCAATTCTTGAGCGATCGTTTTGTTCGGAATGAGTCGGTGGTCCTCATAGCTGAAGACGGCGCTGGGAGGGCGGTTGGTTTTGCGCAGCTGTACCCAACCTTTTCATCCATCCTTGTCGCGCCGATGTATGTGCTCAGCGACTTGTTCGTCATACCTGACGCCAGGCGGCGAGATGTAGGGACTCAATTGCTCAAGTCGGCTGCCGAAACGGCTCGTGCCAACGGCGCGGTTCGTGTCGAATTAGCAACCGCGATTACAAACGCTCCCGCCCAACGACTCTATGAAGCCTTGGGATGATGGCTTGTCGCTGTAGCAGAATAAGGGTAATTACAGCTTCGGTGCGACAGCAGGCACGTCGTCCGTACGGAGCGTTTTCATCCATTCGGCGGCGATGGTATCGCGTTCCTCCATCGTCATGCCGGCATAGGCATGAAACATCTGAGTACCGCGGCGACGGCGCCAGGTGAGAAAGCTGAGGAAATGGTCTTTGCAGATGGAATGTGTACCGGCCGGAGCATAGGGGTTCTCCAGACAGTTGGGTACGCAACAGTGGGTATCCAACATCGCGGATCTCCTGTGAACCAGCTTAGTATGCCGGTCGGTTGTACCGGTTTTCAAGTCCGCGGTTCGCTCTGCTGCTTGACCCTTCATCATTGCATAGGGTAGGAGTGCCCGATGCGTGCGTTCCTTCAACAGGCCGGTATTCTGATCCTTCTCGCCTTATTCATCGGCTGCTCGGCCTTTCCGCGTGAAAGTATTCGTTCCGACGGTTCATCGACGGAAACGACCGCGGTTGGATCGAATCTCTTACCTCAGGGTGTCGCGGTCGGCGACGTGAGTTCACAACGCGCGTTGCTCTGGCTGCGTACCGACGGACCGGCTTCGGTTCAGATCGAGTGGGCTACCGTTTCACGATGGGACCTGGCATTGAAGCAGGCGACCGTCGTGACGCCGGTGCCGAGAACGGCTTCCATCTTGACGACTGCTGAGACGGATTACACTCTCACTATCCCACTGGAGGGGCTGAGTCCCGCGACACGTTACCGCTACCATGTCCTGATCGATTCTGCCGACCAGAACACCAGGCAGCGCTCGGCGAGCCTCGCCGCCAAGGGCGAATTTACGACGTTGCCCGACGAAACGACTTCCGCCGTGGTGACGTTCGCGTGGAGCGGGGATCTCGGCGGTCAAGGACGCTGCCGCCAGGGCGCGAGCGGCTATCCCATCTTTGATATGATCCATCGGCACAGTCCCGACTTCTTCCTATTTCTTGGGGATACGATCTATAGCGACAATCCTTGTCCCTCGCCACCGAACGAGCCAGGTGCTGATTTCAAAGCGACCACCTTGCAGACCTATCGAGCGCGGCACCGTTATCAGCGCGGCGCCGAGGCGCTTCGTCGATTTTTGAGAACGGTGCCGGTTTATGTGATCTGGGACGATCATGAAGTAAGGAACGATTTTGCCGGTCCGTATGACGATCAGATGCCGGCAGGACGTCAGGCGTTCCGCGAATACTGGCCGATCGCGTCCCCTGAGCAGGATCCCCATCGCATGTATCGGAGCATTCGATGCGGGGCCGATCTCGAACTTTTTATACTGGATACCAGGCAATATCGCAGCCGGAACGAGGATAGAGACGGGCCATTCAAAACGATGCTGGGGAATGACCAATTGAAATGGTTGCTTGATGGGCTACGCACCTCTACGGCAACATGGAAAGTCATTGCCACTTCCGTTCCACTGTCGATCGAGAAAGTCGGTTTGGGCAACGATGGGTGGGGAAATGAGCCGACCGGAACCGGCTTTGGAAGAGAACGGCAGCTGATTGTCGATGCCATCCTCGGACATACGGTCAAGAACGTCGTGTTTCTCGCCGGGGATGTGCATTGGGTCCAGGCCAATGCCTATGATCCTAATCAAGACGGGATCATCGATTTTCATGAGTATATGGTAGGTCCTCTCTCGGCCAGGCCGGGAAGGCTTACCGCCGCCAGCGATGAACTGCATCCCATGCGATTGGTGAATGAGTCGGGGTATCAGAACTTTGGCCTGGTCCGTGTCACGAAGGACGTGTTTGAAGTGACGGTGGTGGACGAGGCCGGAAATCGGCGATTTTCTCATCGTGTGCCGGCTGGGCAGTAATGCCATCTTATCACGCCAGCCTCTTGCAATTGCCGCAGATGGCCGGGTACCGTACGGCTCCCGAGTTCACTGAGTGTCTCCAACGAGAGAAAGGAAGCATAAGTCATGTCTGAATTAATGTCCGCCGATGATGTTTTCTCGAAGGCTGAAGCGGCGGCTGTAGCCTCCACCGGACCGGATGAAAAGGCTCTGCAGATCGATTATGAGGCGCTCAAAAAAAAGTTCCGGAGCGCGTTGGGTGATCGCAAGATCGTTCTCTGTCATATCAATAGATTCTTGCCGGAAGGATACGAAGATCAAGGTCGATTCAATCTCGCGCTGCTGACGGCGGGGAATGTCGTATTCGACATCGTCATCGGCGATTCCTATTTCCGTTACGACGTTGTGTCGGTCGGTCAATTGGATAAGGTGCAGGTGATCGACGCGATGTGGGACAACCGCGAAAAGCGTCGGGAAGAGCCGTTCTTGAGCCTGCGTTTGATGCACGGGGAGGAAGCTCATTTGCTGTTGGCGTTGGACGACGAAGAACGGGCCAGTCTTTTGAGATTCGCCAGGGCAGTCACGGCGGCACGCAATCCGGAACGCTGATTTTCGCGAAGCGTCAGGCATGAATATGTTGTCATGCCTGAGCCACGGCCCTCGCTAATCCACCTCATTCCATTTCTCGCAGGGGTCGAGAGTTTCTTTGGAAGTCTCTCGCCAGATGAGGCAGAGTTTCGTCTCGTGCGGATTGCCGACCGCATCTGTATAGGACACGACGCCGAGGATCACGATGAACCAGTCTTGGCGCTCCAAGTGCATGCCTTGCACGTCGGTGAGCGGAGTGATCAAGGAAACGGTCTGGGGTGCAACAGATCCTGGATCGATCTCGCCAACGTTTTGAGCATCGGGCGCGAGTTGCAGTGGCATCTTCCAATCCGGAAAGCTGTTCGAAGTCCAGACGGTCATCACGAGACGGGTTCTGGTCGTTCGAGCAGGAGAGTGCCCGGTATTCTTGAGAAGGACCGTCGCGGTTGGGACATTGTGTTGGACGAGAGGACCGACGATCGTGGCTTCCTCAACCACCACTTTTGGTCCGTCAGCGGACTGAGGCCTCTTGTTTTGTATCGACACCGTGCCGGAAACTATGACCAGGCCTGCAACTATACCGATTAGAAGGTATCTGTGTCTTTTCAGGACACCCTCCGAGCTTGATGGCTCGAAGGGTGCCTCTTTGTGGCCGGTGCCGGACTCTGGCTTAAGAAGGCTGGTCATTCATTTGATAGATAGGTGCCTCTGAGTGAGAAAACGTCCTTCAGAGAACAACAGTGCAATCACTCTGTGGCGCTCGGTTTCGCCTGACCATTGGAGAGCAAATTAGGTGGCGGCCCAATCGGTTCAAAATTCTTCAGCAACGGGACATCGTCTTTGCGGACCCACAGAATATCGTGATTGTACGAATCGCGAGGGCCAGAACCGCCCGTGAATGTTTTGCCGTCCGGCATAAAGGTCCAACACATATCTTCACCGGCAGTATTGATGGTATCGCCCAAGTTTAGCGGCTCTTGCCATTCGCCTTTCGGGTTTTGGTGGGAGATCCACATATCATGTCCGCCCCTCGAGCCCATGTCCGGACGGGTACTGGTGACAATGAGACTTTTCCCGTCCTTCGACAGGCCGGTCCAGTGCATATGATCACGGTAGGGCGAATTAATGCGAGGCCCTAGGCTCTCCGGTTTCTGCCAGACGCCGTCTTTCTTCTCGACCTTCCAGATATCGCTGTCCTGGGTCACGCCCGGCTGCTGATAGTTGAAGTAGATGAGGTTGTCGGAAGCAATGATCGGACAGTGCTCCTCGCCCGTCGGCGTATTGATGTGGGGGAGCTCCGGGACATCGTTCCAATTTCTGGCCGGTTGCCAAACGCCATTGATTTTCTGCGTCACATAGAGGTCGCCGGTGGAGAGATTGCCGGGCTCGTATCGTGTGAAATAGATAACATTGCCGTCATCCGAGAAACTCGGTTCCAATTCCCAGGCAGATGTATCAATGTTCGGCCCCACGGTCGGATCAATGTCTGGTCCCAAATGAATCGGCTCTTGCCACGCGCCGCTCACCTTGTGAGACATCCAGATGTCGAAGTTGTAAGATACGCCTGGTGAGGGAATACTTCCTTTGCGCCCTGAGACGAAGATGGCCGACTTTCCATCGGCACTGTAGGTCATCTCGATCTCCGACTCCGATGAGTTGATCGGCTTACCCATATTTTTCGAGAGGGAGGAGCTCATATGTGCCTGTTCGCCGTGTGGCATGTCCATGCCGGACATCGCACACGTTATGGTGGGAATAAGAAAAAGTGTGAGGGTTGCCACACAGTGATGAGCACGCAACGTGTGCGTTTTCATAGAACCTCCGTATTTCGATCCAGGCCTCCGAGGGTGGAGAGCTCCTGCTATTCCTTCGCCCGTGCGGTCACTACAATCGCCTGCATGACAGACCGGAACGGACTGTCTCGACCGATTTTGACCAACGCTGCCGTCACCGCATCGATGATGGGACTAGGCGACGCGCCGCGCTCTTGAATCTCGGCGAGAATTAGCGCGCCTTCAATCAACCCGATCGCCAGTGACCTCACAGATGTACTATAACACTCCAGTGGGACGGTCTGAATCTCCACCTGGTCAAATCCGTTTGCAATCAGCAAACTTTGTAAGACATCAACATCGGCAAAGCTATAGGGCGCTTTGAAAAACTGCGGTGGATTGTCCGGGAAGAATTTTGAAACGGTCTCGTGCACGATGACGCCGTAGGGATTGCGCTCCATACGATCCCATACGTTGAACGCGAGCAGGCCATCATTGACCAGGACTCGGCGCATTTCGCGAAACGCGCGGTCTTTATTCGGCACGAACATGAGCCCAAACTGACATACTGTGGCATTGAACGAGGCATGGGGAAATGGCAGGTCCACGATGTCTGCCTGTTGCCAGCGTATTCCCTCCATATCTTTCAGTCTCTTTTGCGCATAGTCGAGCATGCCGGGATTGATATCGGTTGCCGTCGAGTGACGATGCCAGTTCCGCAGGCCATCTCAAGAACGGTGCCTTCCGTGCATTCCCTGGCCACGCGCCGGGCAAGATCGATGGCATAGCGCTCAAACAAGGCCGGCCCAAGGTGCCGTTCATACAGATCGCAGACCGGCGCGTAGTCGTGTTCGATGGTGCTGCTCATTGTGATGGGAGAAAGTCCTCTCTATGTGCCTGGCAGTTTCCAGGAAACCAGCGGTTCG
This sequence comes from Nitrospira sp. SG-bin1, assembly GCA_002083365.1. Taxonomy (NCBI): domain Bacteria; kingdom Pseudomonadati; phylum Nitrospirota; class Nitrospiria; order Nitrospirales; family Nitrospiraceae; genus Nitrospira; species Nitrospira sp. SG-bin1. The sequence continues at coordinate 8,260 of LVWS01000045.1, forward strand.
GTTCAAGTTGAAACTGAATTGTGCCGATCCTAGTTGCCGCACAACCGATGAGGAGCGTGCAAGTTGCCGCTATGGTCGCATGATGGAGTAAAACGAACGGACGGCGCATCAGTGATGCAAACGGTTACCATGGAATGTGTGGGCTAGGATAGTTTCGTTTCGGATTATGTGAATGATGCCGCTTGTGCTTCGTCAGCGCAGATTCTGAGCGAAGGCGAGGTAAACAGAGAGGGAGTGGCGGTCGCGGCTAGCCTACGTCTTCGCCTAAACTCTTCCGAAACTTCCTCTGGAGACCTGATAGCGACCTTGTGAGCGTACTCTGAGAGGTCGCCGAATGAGAGTGGTCTCCAGAGGCTCTGATGGTTCCGGACTTTTCAGCGGCACAAAACCGGTTCACGTCGATCCAGGCTTCGCATCCGATTGAGATCGGTTCCGCCTGAAGTGGGTGATCATTGGAATTGTTGAAGAGGAAAGCCATTTCGTCCTTCACTACTCTTGACTCACTTTACCGTCCAGTGTCGCTTCCGCCTATTCCTCTCTAGTAGGTCGTGTCATCCCGATGCTTCCTGAAGACGGGTCTGAGCCAATCGCTAGACCTTACGCCACTTGCCAATTCTGATATCGCCTTGAGCACTGGTTAGAGCAAAGAGAATGCCACGTGAACGATGGGGGATCGGAGCCAGTATTCGGTTGATTTGTAGGACAATGGTGGTGCAGTAGATCTCATGAAGTTTGTAGTCCTGTATTCAGAAGGATGCAGGACTGTATCCTAATGTGCGTGAGTGAAGGGAATCGATCAGTTTGTGCAGGCGGCTAAGGGAAGGGCAGAGGCCTAAATTTCTCCGGCATTCACTTGCCGGACTCGTTCGGCTGGAATACTGAGCGCAGCCAAGAGATAGTCCTTCAATTCGGCACTGTACGGCTGGACGGCAAGGGCTCGCTGCATGCATAAGAGCCAGGCATCGCGTTCTTCGTAGCCAATAGGGAACCGTTTATGCGCGCCGGGAATGCTGATCGGCCCATAGTGCTGTTGAAACAGCCTCGGGCCGCCGAGCCAACCACAGAGGAAGTACGTCAATTTCTTACGTGCATCGGTGAGATCAGGGGGGTGCATGTTTCGAATGATCTTCGCTTCCTGCAACGTATCCATGTTGACGTAAAATTCATCGACCAACTTGGTGATGCCTTCGATCCCGCCGGCCGCCTCATAAGGGGTCACACTGACGCTGTCTTGTTGTTCGTGCGTGGACATCAGTCGCTTTGGGTAAGTTGATGCTGCTTCGTATGGAAGGGTAGGGTGTGGACCGTGGCCTCGTGTCGCCGGCCGCCGATTTCGATTGAGAGAGCAGTGTCTGGCTTACTAAAATCCCTAAGTGGAAACCCGAGCGCGATCACCTGATTCAGCTGCGGCGAACGGACGGCACTGCTGATCCAGCCCACTTCACGGTCGCCGCTATACAGTTTGGCTCCATGCGGTGGAACAACGGAATCTTTCAAGACCAGCCCGACCAACTTGCGGCGTACATTGCCGTAGGTATCCATGCGTGCCACGACTTCTTGCCCCGGATAACACCCTTTGCTCAGGCTGAAGGCCTTGCCTTCAAGATTCGCTTCGGGCGGCACAATCTCTTCGTTCAAATCCGGCCCGGCCTTCGGGATGCCGGCTTCGATGCGCAAGGCTTCCCGCGCGTGGGTGCCGATGGCTTTGATGCCGAACTTCGCACCGGCCTGCATGGCACTGGTCCATGCGGTCAAGAGACTATCCGCAGGAAGCAGCACCTCGATGTCGATCTCTCCCGTTTCTTCGGTGCATAACACCAGGGCATGATGGCCGCCGATCTGCGCCGTGACAAAATCGACCGGCTTCAAGTCCGTAACCTCCACGCCGAACGCGGATTGCACCACATGGGTGGCCTTTGGTCCGCTGATCAACAGCAGCCCCCAGCTCTCGGCACAGTTCTCCATCTTGGCTTTGGTCCCGTAGAGCAGGAATTTGCGTAGGGCTTGGAACGTGATTTCCCCGATCTCGCCCACGTCTTCCAGCGTGACCGCTTCAGTCTGTATGTACAGGCGGAAGTACGTGAGCATCTTGCCTTTGTGGGTTAACAAGCTGGAATAGCGGCCGTGCCCCGGTTGGAGAGGAAGGATATCGTTGCTGATGACGCTTTGCAGCCACTTCACACGATCTTCGCCCGTGACCCTGAGCTTGCCGCGATGGGAGAGGTCGGCGATCCCCACTGCCTGGCGGACCGCGCGATGTTCGGCCACGACATCGCCATAATGAGCCGGCATTTCCCAGCCCGTGATATCCTGAAACGTCGCTCCGAGTTGGGCATGTTGCTGATGAAGGCGAGACTGTTTCATATTCCGTGTAAAAATGTCTTATGACTTGATGACATGGTTGTTGATGACCTCTTCCACCAGCTCCTTCGTGCGAGCCGAAAATTCATTGCGGGAAACGATCTTCGTCACGCCGAGCGCTTTGGCACGATTCCAGGTCTCGACTTCTTCATGATTGGCGAAAGCCAGCGTCGGAATGCTTTTCAGCCGCGGGTCGGCGTGCAGCTTTTCCAGCGCCTGAAAAGCGTCGAGGGTCAGGTCGTTCATATTGAAGATGATCGCGCCCGGGTTCGCCGACAAGGCCTTGTCGACAATGTCCTGTTGCGTACGTGCTTTTTCAAGCTGGTATTCCGGTTGTCGTAACGCGTCTCGCACTTTGGTGTAGAAGAACAGATCGGTGATGGCGACCAGAATCGCTTTCTTGTCCGGTCGGTCTGTCGTGTCCGTCTGGTGCCCCGTTGTGTTCATGTGTGCGCCTCGACTTTGGATTCCATAGAACCGTCCGTAAGACCGACTGCTAAACTGACGTGAGAGACAAGATTGATCAAATAGAATATTTCAATTTAAGGAGCTGACCAGTCGTCCGAGCGCCTTCCTCGCCAGCGTGTAGTTCGGGTCCAGGGTGAGCGCTTTCTTATACGAATCGATAGCTTCCGTCCAATTTCCTTTGCGTTCATATACACGGCCAAGATTGAGGTGCGGATAGGCCGGACTTTCGTATCGCTTTGCCTGTATCGCCTTCTGAAACCAGGGAATGGCCTCGTCAAATTCACCCTTCTCGATCAGATAAGCGCCGATATCGTTGTAGGGGTTGCCGAAGTCCGGGTCCTGCGCGATGGCCTTGTGGCATTCCTCAATCGCCTCGTCAATCCGTCCCATCCAGCTATAGGTCCACCCCAAGAACGTGTGGGCCTCAGCCGTGGGATGGGTGGCCAGCGATTTCTTGTACAGGTTGACGGCCTCTTCCAGTTCACGCTTCATCTGTTGCTCATAGGCCTGCTGAAAGAGATCCCACGCCTGACGCTTGTCTTCCTCGCGCCCTTCGCCTTGCAGTAAGAAGTCTTGAACATCCATAAGGAGTGGCTGTGAGCCGTCGGCTCCGGTCCGGAGCCGACGGCTGAAGGCTATTCGCTTTTCAGCTTTTTCTTAATTAACTCTGCTCCGTACCGACCGGACAGCAGCATCGAGCCGAAGGCAGGCCCCATTCGTGGCGTGCCATACACGGCGGCGACGGCCAATCCGATGACGAAGCAATTGGGATACACCTCTCCGGTGCGGTCCATGACTTCTTCTTCGGATCGTGCGACCCACATGGCGCCGTTTCCCGGTACCTTATTATACAGATTCCGCTTGTGAAGGAGCTCGACCAGCACCGCATCGTGGCCGGTGGCATCCACGACGATCTTGCTCTCAAGAGCGATGGGATCGACGTGGATGATGTCATGCCCCGCCATCTCGGCGGTGGTGCTGTTGACGACGACTCCCTCCAATAGGCCCTCCTGGCGTAGGATCAAATCCACCACGCGTGTGAGGTTCATGATCTTGGCGCCCGCTGTGTATGCGGCGGCGATCAAGGCTCCTGTGGCGTGCGGCGGATCGACCATATACATCCCCTCGCACTCATTGATCTTTTTGCAAGGCACCCCGATCTCTTCGAGGATTTCATTTGCCGGTTCGCAGATGGTGGCCTTATTCATGAGATACCCGCCGGACCAGAAACCTCCTCCCAGGGCCAAACTTTGCTCGATGAGGACGGTGCGAAATCCCGTTGCCGCCAGGTCATGGGCACAAATAAGGCCCGATGGTCCCGCGCCGACGATAATGACGTCGCTTTCGATCAGTTGATCAAACTCTTTATAGTATTCCCGGGCAATCTGCCGGGTGATATCTCGTTCACGTAACGGGGCTGGTCGTGGTTTGGCCATAAGACACTCCTACCGGTAAATCTCGGAACCGGTTTTCTTAAATTCTTCGGCCTTCTCTTGCATGCCGATTTGAATCGCCTGCTGTTCATCGATCTGCAACTGGGCGGCGTAGTCTCGAACATCTTGCGTGATTTTCATGGAGCAGAAGTGAGGACCGCACATCGAGCAGAAATGCGAAACCTTGGCTGCATTGTCCGGAAGCGTTTCGTCATGGAACTGGCGTGCCGTTTCCGGGTCGAGCGACAGATTGAATTGGTCTTCCCAGCGAAACTCGAATCGCGCCTTTGATAGGGCATTATCCCGCGCCTGGGCGCCGGGATGGCCTTTGGCCAGGTCCGCTGCATGCGCGGCAATTTTATAGGTGATGACACCCGTCTTGACGTCCTCCCGGGTCGGCAACCCTAAATGTTCCTTGGGAGTGACATAGCAGAGCATGGCGCAGCCGTACCAACCGATCATGGCGGCGCCGATCCCCGAGGTAATGTGGTCGTAGCCGGGGGCAATGTCGGTCGTCAAGGGACCTAAGGTGTAAAAAGGAGCCTCATGACAGGATTCGAGTTGTTTTTCCATGTTCGCCTGAATCATGTGCATGGGCACATGGCCCGGTCCTTCGATCATCACCTGCACATCATGATGCCAAGCAATCTTGGTCAGCTCGCCCAAGGTCTCGAGTTCGGCAAACTGCGCTTCGTCGTTCGCATCCGCGATCGATCCCGGTCGAAGTCCGTCACCGAGACTGAAGGCGACATCGTAGGCCTTCATGATTTCGCAGATCTCTTCAAAGTGAGTATAGGCGAAGTTTTCCTGATGGTGGGCCAGGCACCATTTCGCGTGGATCGATCCGCCGCGCGACACAATGCCGGTCATGCGCTTCGCGGTCATCGGCACATAGGCCAGGCGCACGCCGGCGTGAATCGTAAAGTAATCGACGCCCTGTTCCGCCTGTTCGATCAGCGTATCGCGGAAAATTTCCCATGTCAGGTCCTCTGCCTTGCCGTTCACTTTTTCGAGTGCTTGGTAGATCGGGACCGTTCCGATCGGCACCGGTGAGTTACGAATGATCCATTCGCGTGTCTCGTGAATATTCTTGCCGGTCGACAAGTCCATCACGGTATCGGCTCCCCAGCGGGTTGACCAGATCATTTTCTCGACTTCCTCTTCGATCGAGGAAGCGACTGCGGAATTGCCGATGTTGGAGTTGATCTTCACGAGGAAGTTCCGCCCGATGATCATCGGCTCGCTTTCCGGATGATTGATGTTCGATGGGATGATCGCCCGGCCACGGGCGACCTCATCGCGCACGAACTCCGGGGTGATCACGCGAGGAATATTTGCACCCCAGGCAAAGCCGGGATGCTGCTTCACGCCACCGCCGTGACCATTGTGGGATGCAGACGCGGATGTTGCGTAGTGCGCTTGGTTCTCACGGATGGCGATAAATTCCATCTCCGGCGTGACGATGCCTTTTCGTGCATAGTGCAGCTGGGTCACGTTTCGTCCAGGTTTGGCTCGCAAGGGTCGGCGGATGTGCTGAAACCGAAGTTCGGCCAACTTCGCATCAGCCGCCCGCATGCGTCCGTAGATCGAGCTCACCTCCGAAAGTTCTTCCACGTCTTGGCGGCTGAGTACCCAGGGGCGGCGTAACGGGTGAAGTCCCTTCCGAACGTCGATCATGACGGCGGGATCGGTGTAAGGACCCGAGGTATCATAGATCACGACGGGAGCATTGTCTGATTTCGTCCCATTCGCGCCTTTGGTCTGGGTCAGACTGATTTCCCGCATTGGAACACGGATACCGGGCTGCGCACCCTCTATGTACACTTTGCGCGATGCCGGAAGGGGCGTGGTGGTCAATGGAGAAGTTGGAATCCCATTCCCGTTAGCGGATCCGTTCGTATTGGCTTGGATGCTCATAAAGAGATCCTTTCATAGTGTGTCGGAGTTTGCGGACAAGCAAACTGCGCATGTCGACGCGGCAATCTGGTAATAAAAAAGCCGCTTTCCCCTGAGCCGGGAACGCGGCTGAATCCTCACTGAGTCCGCTCTGGTCCGGCTTCCCTACGCTGGTATTACCCAGGTCAGGTTGTGAGGGTCGTCCGATCATTCGGACTCTCAGCCTCAGGGCTCCCCTAGCTCTAGCGTAGCGATCGTATTACTCGGAACGCGCGAAGTCAACCGGCTAATGGACCCATACTGTCCACTATCCTTTGGGACGGGGTAACTAGGACTTTTCCTCGCAGAGCATTCATTGAATGTGCGGGGGGGGGTATCGTACAATGATTTTTCTCAAAATTGGAGGCAGCTGTGGCGGCCGTTGCGACATTACCAAAGCCAATCACCGAGTATCAGACGCTGTCTGCGGAGGAACTCTACCGACGGACGGTTGCGGCCAAGCAAGTGCTTGGCGAGCGCGTCATGATCCTCGGTCATAACTACCAACGGGATGAGGTGATCCAACACGCCGATTTCCGTGGCGATTCGCTTTTGCTGGCCAAACTGGCCGCCGAACGGTCCGAACGGCCCTACATCGTCTTTTGCGGCGTCCACTTTATGGCCGAGACGGCCGATATCCTCAGTCGCTCTCGGCAAACGGTGATTTTGCCCGATATGGCTGCGGGCTGCTCGATGGCAGATATGGCGGCTATCGAACAGGTCGACCAATGTTGGGAAGCGTTGGGGCGTGTGGTTCCGGTGGAAGAGACGGTGATGCCGGCGGTCTATGTGAATTCGGCGGCGGTGCTCAAGGCATTTTGTGGTGAGCATGGAGGGATCACCTGCACATCCTCCAATGCCAAAGCCGTCATTGAATGGTGCTGGGCCAGGCGAGAAAAGATCCTCTTTTTCCCCGATGAACATTTGGGGCGTAATACGGCGAACAAGATGGGAATTCCCCGCGAGCAGATGATCGTGTGGGACCCCTATCAACCCAACGGCGGAAATACCAGGGACGCCATCACACGAGCCAAACTCATCTTATGGAAAGGTCATTGCAGCGTTCATCAAATGTTTCAAGCCGTCCATGTGGACCACTTCCGCAAACAGTACCCGGACGGCAAGGTCATCGTCCATCCCGAATGCCATGAGGATGTGGTGAATAAGGCGGATCTCATCGGATCGACCGAATTCATTATTCGAACGGTGACTGCCGCGCCGGCCGGTACCGTGTGGGCGGTCGGGACGGAGTTGAATCTCGTCAATCGATTGAAACATGAACTTACCGATAAGAAAGTATTCTTCCTATCCTCTACGGTCTGTCAGTGTGCCACCATGTTTCGAATCGATGCGGCCCATCTCTGTTGGGCCATGGAGAATCTGGCCGATGGCCATGTCGTCAATCGTATTGTGGTGCCGGACGACGACAAACATTGGGCAAAAGTCGCGCTCGACCGCATGATGGCCATCAGTTAAGACTGGTACCTACCCCCTGCCTTCCGGTATAGTCCCGTGATTCGGCATGATTGCCTAGTGAACAGGCTGATTCCATTGTCTATGGATTACAAATCAACTCTCAATCTCCCGAAAACCGATTTCCCGATGAAGGCCAATCTGCCGCAGCGGGAGCCGGACATGTTGGCCTGGTGGGGTCAGCAGAAACTCTATGACCAGATTCAAGCCATGGGGCAGGGGCGGCCTCGGTATGTGTTACATGACGGTCCTCCCTACGCCAACGGTCGTATCCACATCGGCCACGCTTTGAACAAAATTTTGAAGGACATCATCGTCAAGTCAAAGACCATGGCGGGCTTCCACGCTCCCTATATGCCGGGATGGGATTGCCATGGGTTGCCCATCGAGCATCAAGTCATGAAGGAGTTGGGGGACAAAAAGAAAGACCTCGATGTTTCCGCCATTCGCCGGCTTTGTCGTGACTATGCCGAGCGATTTGTGAACACGCAGCGGGAAGAGTTCAAGCGGCTCGGGGTGTTTGGAGAGTGGGATCATCCCTATCTCACGATGACTCCGGGCTATGAAGCCACGATCGTTCGTGAGTTCGGTAAATTCGTCGAGCGCGGCGGGGTCTACAAGGGCCTCAAACCGGTGCTCTGGTGCATGCAAGATCAAACGGCCTTGGCGGAGGCGGAAGTCGAGTACGATGACCATACTTCTCCGTCGATCTACGTCAAGTTCCCCCTCGTGACCTCACCGTCCGTATTGACACAAACCTTTCCCGGCGTGTCTTTCCCTGAAAGAATCACACTGGTCTCCGTCGTCATCTGGACGACCACCCCATGGACCCTTCCTGCGAACCAAGCCGTCTGCCTTCACCGCGATTTCGACTATGCCTTTGTTCAAGTCGGCGACGAGTTGCTCATTGTGGCGGAGAAGCTTTTGGACAGCGTCGCGAAGGCCTGTGCGATCGAGAGCTATCGTGTGGTCGGTGTGAAAAAAGGCGGAGACGGATTCGAAGGCTTGGAGACGCAACGGCCGTTGTCCACAGGGCTGTCACCGATCCTGCTCGGTGAATTTGTGACGCTCGATCAAGGGACCGGTTGCGTGCATATCGCGCCGGGACATGGAATGGAAGACTATCTCCTCGTGTTGGAGCACAATGCCAAGGCGTCACCCGGTGAGCGCTTGGAGATTCTGGCGCCGGTCGATAACAGCGGACGGTTCACGGCGGTCGTGAAGGAATTCGCCGGCCAACAGGTCTTGAAGGCGAATCCGAAGATCGTCGAGTATCTTCATGCGAACGGGCGTTTGCTCGGGCATGGCTCACTCCGGCATTCGTATCCCCACTGTTGGCGGTGCAAAAATCCGGTGATTTTCCGTGCGACCGAACAGTGGTTCGTGTCGATGGAAACCAACGATTTACGAACAGAGACGTTGGCGGAGATCGAGCGGGTCCGATGGATTCCCGGCTATGGCCGTGATCGGATCAACGGAATGATTGAAAACCGGCCGGATTGGTGTCTCTCGCGTCAGCGTGTGTGGGGCGTGCCGATCCCAGGCTTCACCTGCGAAGGGTGTCGTCATGTGCTTGCCGATCCGGTTGTAATCGAACATATTGCCACGTTGATGGAATCCAAAGGCGCCGATGTCTGGTTTGAGCGAGCGGCTGTCGATCTCTTACCCGCGGGAACGACCTGTCCGAAGTGTGGGGGAACCACGTTTGAGAAGGAGCGCGACATTCTCGACGTCTGGTTTGAATCCGGGGTGAGCTATGCGGCCGTGTTGAAACCGAGGAAATGGTGGCCGGCCGACCTGTACCTTGAAGGGTCCGACCAACATCGAGGATGGTTCCATAGCGCGCTGCTGGCCGGTGTGACGACGGATCATCGCGCGCCCTATGGAGCGGTGTTGACCCACGGCTTTGTCGTGGACGGGCAGGGCAAGAAGATGTCCAAGTCGGCAGGAAACGTCGTGGCGCCGCAAGACGTCATCAAACAATCGGGGGCGGAAATCCTCCGTCTGTGGGTGGCGGCTCAAGACTATCGGGAAGATCTCCGTATCTCACAGGAGATCCTGAATCATCTGATCGAGGCCTATCGAAAGATCCGCAATACGTCCCGGTTCTTATTGAGCAATCTGTATGATTTCGATCCGGCGACGCAGGCCGTTCCATATGCGCAGCTGCCGGAATTGGACCGATGGGCCTTGTTGCGCCTCGCGGAGCTGATCACGAAAGTGCGCCGAGCCTACGAAGAGTTTGAGTTTCACTCCATCTTCCATGCCCTGAACAATTTCTGCTCGGTGGATCTCAGCGCGATCTATCTCGACATCCTGAAGGATCGGCTCTATACCTTCCGAGCCGACTCGCCGTTGCGCCGAGGATCGCAGACGGTGCTGTTGGAAATTGTGGTGACCCTGGCCAAGCTCATGGCGCCGATTCTGAGTTTTACCGCCGATGAAATTTGGCGAACGTTGCCGGAGCGTGGTCGCCGGGCAACGTTGAGCGTACATCTTGCACCGTTTCCAGAGGTCGAGTCTGCCTGGCGCGACGAACGTTTGGCGACCAGGTGGGACAAGCTGCTTACGTATCGAACCCGCGTACAGGGAGAGTTAGAAGCCCGCCGTCGAGACAAGGTGATCGGATCGTCGCTCGAGGCACACGTCCGCATTGAGGCGGGACCCGACGACTATCGATTCCTGGAGCCGTATGCGGGTGAGCTCAGCACCATTTTTATCGTGTCGCGCGTAACCCTGAAGCAAGGGATGGGACAATCGGATATTCAGATCACCGTCGAGAAGTCAGATGCCGCGAAGTGCGAACGCTGCTGGAACTATCGAGAAGCTGTCGGCAAGGATGTGACCCATCCCACCCTATGCGAACGATGTGTGGAGGCGATCCGTTGAGTGCCTCAGGCCTCCGCAATCTGGCGCTCTCGTCGGTAACCGGTGCCATTATTCTCCTGGATCAGCTGACCAAGCAGCAGATCATGCAGACGATGCGCTTACATGAATCCATTCCCATTATTCCCAATCTTTTCAGTCTGACATACATCCGGAATCCCGGGGCGGCCTTCGGTCTCTTGGCCGGAAGCAGTAATGCATTTCGGATGGTCTTCTTCGGGTTGACGTCGATTTTCGCTCTTGGATTGTTGGGTACGATCCTGGCGCGGATGCCGGAGCAGGACTGGGTGGGGCGGATCAGTGTCGCCGGGATTCTCGGCGGGGCGATCGGAAACTTGATCGATCGGCTCCGTTTCGGCGAAGTCATCGATTTTCTAGATGTCTACATCGACCACTACCACTGGCCTGCGTTCAATGTAGCGGACTCAGCGATTACCGTCGGGGTCATCTTCCTCATCATTCACTTTGCGTTTGAAAAACGGGCAGACCCCCCTACCGAATCGGAGACCTCCTCCGTTCCGTAATCCAGCGAGGAGTTATTGGTTTTGAGTTGTGAGTTCTGAGTTGAGAACTTAACACTCATCACTAAACGAGTTAGGCCGGCATTCGTACGATAAATCCGCCCTTTTCCTTGACTTGCTTCTGCTGCTCCGCCGAGAACATGAATAGGGGCTCGCTATGGCAGAACTGGCACTCCTTCGTCGTGACCGTCGCAGTCGGTTCCCCGATGCTGACCAAATACTCCTGGGCAAGTTGGAGAGCGGTGGTTTCATCAGTCGTCATGACATCGAAGTGAATGCGACCATTTTTCCCATTGACCCACGTGTCATAGACATGAATCGTATCCGAAGACATGAACAACTCCTTTCAGCGGACGACCAACATGACCAAAATGCCGAGAATAATACGATAGTACGCGAAGATACGCAAGGTATGCCGTTGGACATAGGTCAAAAACGCGGCGATGACGGCCCAGGCCACCAGGAATGAAATGACCATGCCGAGGCCGAGCGCCATGAAGTCCTGGTCGGTAAACGCCCCTCGAGCCTTCCATGTTTCGTAGACCGTCGCGGCAATGATGGTAGGGAGAGCGAGGAAAAACGAATATTCCGTGGCTACTTTGCGGTCCAACCCGGCGAGCAGGCCGCCGATGATCGTTGAACCGGAGCGAGACATGCCGGGGATGAGAGAAGCGCACTGCGCCATCCCGATCCAGAAGGCATGAACGGCCGACACCTGATCCAGACTCTTGGCATGGCTGGTCCGCTTCGTCGCTTCCACGATGAGGATGATGATGCCTCCCAGGATCGACGTCGAAGCCACCGTCAAGGGAGTGAACAGATACGATTTGATCCATCCGTGCGCCAACAAACCGAGTACGGCGGCAGGCAGGAAGGCGATTCCGAGTCCCAGCAAGAACCAGAGGTTGGGATGACTGCGCATGGAGGCCTTGACGCGATCGGACCATGTGGCGGATGACAGGTTGTCCGTGGACGCACGCCATACCTTCTGCTCTTGCCAGGCCCCCGACAGAAGCCGCCCGATTTTCTCCCGTTCAAAGACGATGACGGCAAGAATGGCCCCCAACTGGATGGAGATCTCCGCATTGGCCGCGACGTCCCCCGTGAATCCAAGCGCATGGCCGACCAAGATCAGATGGCCCGTGGACGAAACGGGCAAAAACTCCGTGAGTCCTTCAACCACACCGAGGATGACTGCGAGCGCCGGGCCCCATTCGTTCATGCGTATCCCCTGTCGGATTGTAAGCGAGAGGTTTCAACCTGTACGATCGGTTTTGATAGAATGTAAGCGATAATCACAGAGTCACGATCATCCGTCAAGGATCAGCCGCCTTGGCTTCGACGGCCGTGCATGGAGCGGAATCGATCCCTAACAAAAGCAAATAAGTTGACAATGTCATGATGTTGGCATACACACAAGGGGAAGAACGGAAGAACCACGATCACAGCCGGTCGGAACGAATTTCCAAAGGATGCACGGGCAAGCCGTAGGATTTGATGGAGGGAGGATCGCATGAGACGCGAGTGGACGGCGATAGTGTTGGTGGGCGCGGTGTTGACGACTGGATGCGTATCCAACAAGAAATACCAAGAGGCGTTGGCCGACGCGGACAACGTCAAAATGGAACTGGAGAAGACTCGCCAACAGAAGAGCGCCATGGAGCAACAGGTTCGAACCCTCAAAGAACTGAACGTCAAATTCAACAACGATGCGCAAGCGGCCCGCGATGAACTTCAGCGTATTGAGCATGGCCGCGACAAAGAGCGGGACACGATCGAGGGAAGAACCAAGGAATTGGAAGACAAAGTCAAGGCGCTCTCCGCGCAGAATAAGAACGTGCGGCAGGAATATCAGGATGTGAAGCGCCATAACGACACGCTGAAGTCATTGGTGGCGCGTTATCAAAAGGAGCTCAAGGATCGTTCGAATGCCGGAGCGTCGTCTCACTCTGCGACTCTCACCCCGAGTCAGGCTCCATCGGGAACCGCCACGCTTACCCCGGCGGCGGCTTCGGCGGCGATGAACATCAATAAGGTGTCGGCGAGCGACATGATCCTTTTCCTCGGACTGAAGCAGGACGAGGCCGACCGCATCGTGAGCAATCGACCCTATCGCGTGAAGGGTGAATTAGTAGCGAAAAACGTGGTTCCCAAAGAAACCTTCGATCTGATCAAGGATCGGATCTCCGTCAGCCCATAGGTCGCAATAGTTAGTTTCCGCGGTAGTCGAAAGGGCCGTTCTCCTTGCTGGAGAACGGCCCTTTCGTTTGGCCGAATCACCCTGCGCGGCTTGTTCGGTTTCGCTCGTGGTTTTGGGGCAAGAGAGTTTGACCGAGATTTTCGACAAGAAGGGATCTTGATTAGCGACGCAAATCGCTTGTTCTTGAGCGTCACCCCGGCGCTTGTCGCCGACCCTCACGGCTGGTTGAGCGGGGAATCTTCCATACCGGTCGACGAGGTGTGACAATCAATCGCGAGCGCGCCCAGGGAGATTGAAGAATCTTGCCGATGGCTTGACGAATACACAAAACACGACGACTATCTTGAATAAGCACTGCCCGGATGGACCACTCCCATCGAAATCAGAACCAGTCCAGAAACGTGTAGACCCCTCTGGCAAACTACCCTGAGGCCACGGAACGAGAATTTTCTCACGAACGGCCGTCAGTATCCGATCACGATCCCCCGCCTGTGGTCGGTGGGAGTGCTGAGTGCAGCAGATCTCCCAGTGAGCGAAAACCGAGGTGCAGTCCTTCGCAGACTGCAACCTGACGATCGAATCGATTCTTCGTGCGAATCATGGTCCACAGCCTGCCAAATCCCACGCGGCCCCAGGCGGCCATGTGGAAGACGGACAGCGGATAGTCGGTTCCGAAGAGCAGCCGAGATTGCAGCTCCGGGTGATGCCTGAGGTGCAACAGCATCTTCAAGCGATGGGGCTGGGTGAGGGCGGAAATGTCGGCATAGAAGTTCGGATAACGCCGGCAGAGGTTCAAAAATGTCGGAAGGAATTTCTCATAAAACATGAGGCCGTAGCTGCAGGCATGGGCTGCGATCACGGTCACTCCCTCGTCGAGCGGCAGGCGAAGCCTGTCAGGATCTCCGAGAGATTGATCCTTACCGACCAGGCTGAATTCGTAGCCGACATGGCTCAGAAAAGGCAATTTCCGCTGGGCGAGTGCGCGATAAAACGGAATGTACTTCGGATCAGCCGGGTTGAAGTGCTGGGCATTCGGCAAGACTTTAATGAGGACTGCGCCTGCATCAGCGCAGCGATGGACTTCGTCGATCGCATCTTCGCGCTGCGGATTGATCGAGGGGCCTGCTAAAAAGACATCGGGATAGGCTCGTACTGTCTTGAAGACGTAGTCATTGCTGACGAGAAAATCCGTATGCTGGCGATTGAGCAGACCGGTCTGGTCGTAGAATCCATCCATGCCGAGAAGCACGGCTTTTGAAACATGCCGTGAGGCACGGAGCTCCAGCAGAAGATGTTCGAGGTACTTCTGATTGGCCTCGCCCGGATGGGATGGTGAGAGGTCGTGTTTCCATAAGAGGAAGCGAAAGAGCGGGCTCCGAAGGAGTTTCGGCGAAATGAAACAGCCATTGTCCCTGTCGGGCAGGGCCGCGAGGTGGACATGGCAGTCGATGAGCGATTTGATTGGCTGCATGGTCAGCCGCCATACGGAGCGTGCCTTAGCCCTGCACCTCATCGTGAGAGGAGAGCCGTTCCATCGCCATCCGCTTCACAGCCCGCAAGTCGAGCTTGCCGGTTCCAAGGACCGGTAATGCCTCGACCTTGACGAACTGGTGCCTTCCCGGAATGAAGAGATTGGGCAGGCCGCTCGCCGAGACCTTTTCCAGGATCTCGGAAATGTGGGATTCCTCCAACGTATGGAGAACTGCGAGGCGCTCTCCCTTTTTCTCGTCCGGAAGACCGGTCACCGCAAAGACCTGGGTATCGGCTCCGGCTGCTTGCTGCAGCGCCTCTTCGACCTTGCCGTGGGGAACCATCTCGCCGCCGATCTTTGAAAAACGCGACAGCCGGTCGGTAATGGTCAAGAACCCGTCTTCATCCAGTGAGGCGATGTCTCCGGTAATGTACCAGCCGTTCCGCATGACCTGCGCGGTGAGATCTTCGCGTCCGAGATAACCATTCATCACATTCGGCCCCCTCACGAGCAACATTCCGGGCATGCCGGCTGGGAGCGGTGCGAAGCTATCCGGATCGACAATCTGCACCGACACGCCGGGAAGGGGTTGACCGACGGTCCCCCGGCGCGAGGCCGGTTGATAATAACCGGCTGCGCGAAAATCAGGGCAATTGACGGCAATGACCGGGGCGCATTCCGTGACGCCATAGCCTTCGATCGGTCCCACGCCGAACTTGTCCTCAATCGCCTGGGCGAGGCGTGCCGGCAGTTTTTCCGCGCCGGTGAGAATGACCCGTATCGAGCTGAATTGCTCAGGCGTACAGCGGCGAGTGTAGAGTTGCAGGAATGTCGGCGTCGTCACGAGGAACGTGATGCGATATGTTCGGATGAGTTCGCCGATGGCGGCCACATCCAGCGGCGACGGATGAAAGATCATCGTCGCGTTGTTGAACATGACGAACCAGAACACCATGTAGCCGAATGAGTGGAAGAACGGCAGGATGCCGAGGACCCGTTCATCCTGGTAAAGATGGAGCACCTGCGTGGCGCCTTGACTGTTCATGTCGATGCTGAAGTGCGAAAGCATGACTCCCTTGGGTTCTCCGGTGCTGCCGCTGCTGAAGATGATGGTCGCCAGACTGTCGGGCGTAAGAGGAGTCGTCTGTCCGCAGGCTCGTTCGATGAGTCGGGAGGGAGCGAACAAAGCCAGTAGGGCGGCTATTATCTTGTCGCCGAGGCCGACGGTCTTGGCCGCGTCCTCAAGCCAGATCACCGATGGTCCGCTCGGCAGTTCCAGTTTGGCTTTTTCGACGAAGGTATGGCTGGTCACGACCGTGCGGAGACCGGCGAGGTGTACTGCGGCCTCTAAGCCGGATTTCCCGACCGTGTAATTCAAGTTCACGATGGTTTTGCCGCAGAGTGGGGCGGCGACATTGACCAAGGCGGCGGCGACGGTCGGAGGAAGCAGAACGCCCACTCGATCTTGGCCTTGCCAATGAGGCCGCAGGGTTCTCGCCAGGACGATCGACCCGATCAGGGCTTGTAGCGACGAGACGCGCGGGCGGGTCTGGTCGGCCATGGCGAGTAGGAAAGGAGCGCGACGCATTGAGGAAATAAATTGGCGATGGAGCGGCCGGCGACCGGGTTTTCTGAGTTGCCAGGCCGCTTCGCCAAGCTCGCGAATCTTTCCGCGCAGTTCATGAGCCGTCGTGCTCGGCGGCAGAGGTGCGCCGAACGAGACTGTCACGGGATAGGGAAGACGTTCCGGCATTTTCCAGAGGAAGCGACCGTGATTGAAGCTGAAAATGCTGCCCCAGACCCGATCCAGGTGAACCGGAATGATGGGTACGGTTCGTCCCTTCACGATCCGTTCGAAACCGCGCCGAAAGGGCAACAGCGTGCCGGTACGCGTGATCTGGCCTTCAGGGAATATGCAGACGAGTTCTCCCTTATCGACGGCGGCGCCGGCATCGCGGAGTGCCCGCAGAATAACCCGCAAGCCTCCATGAGAGGTAATGGGAATGGCGCCGAGCGCGTTCATGAACGGTTTGAAGATCGGTTGCTCGGCATATTGCGAATCGACGACGAAACGCACGGGACGGTCGACGCTGGCGATCAGCAGAAAGCCGTCGATAAAGGAGACGTGATTGGGAACGAGGAGCGCGCCGCCGGATTGCGGCACATGAGCTTCGCCGACGATGCGCAGACGATACATCGTATTGGTGAGGAGGACCAGGACAAAACGAAGGAACGTGTCGGGCAAGGACCAGAGTGCCCATCCGACGCCGGCCAAGGTCATGGCGGCTGCGGCCAGGAAGATACCGGTTGTCGAGATGCCGACATTGGCCAGGGACCCACCGGCGAGCGATCCCGACAGAATGCCGGTGAACACACAGGTGTTGGAAAACGAAATGACGGCGCCGCGCCGGTCGGACGGGGACTTCCATTGGAGAATGGCGTTCAAGGGAACAAAGATGAACGAACTGGAAATTCCCAGAACGACCATCATGAGAAACGTTCCGGAGAGCGGAGGCGTCAGCAGGCCGAGCAAAAGCAAGATCACAAAGACGCCGATGGCGCCCAGGGGAATCAGTCCGTATTCCACTCGGTTTTTCGAAATCCGTCCGACCAGCATCGCACCGATGCCGATGCCCACCGACAGGATGG
This sequence comes from Nitrospira sp. SG-bin1, assembly GCA_002083365.1. Taxonomy (NCBI): domain Bacteria; kingdom Pseudomonadati; phylum Nitrospirota; class Nitrospiria; order Nitrospirales; family Nitrospiraceae; genus Nitrospira; species Nitrospira sp. SG-bin1. The sequence continues at coordinate 25,657 of LVWS01000045.1, forward strand.
TGAGCGGAAGGCCAGACATCCCATCGGACAGATGCAAGACGGCCTTTGCATAGACGAGCACGTTTTGTCCGAACAGGCTTGCGACCGTCCAGAACAGGATTTCCATGGGGATAGCCATGCGCAGCATCCGTTCCGATTGGATCGCGGCCCAGGCACCTTGGATCGTGGCGTCGACGCCGCCGGCCATGCGGGCGGGCGATACCGGTGGAATGCCAAAGGCGGAGATGAGGCCTATGACCGAGAGAGCGGTCAAGACGAGCGGAGCGAGCCAAGGCTGCTCTCCGACCGCCTGTAAGAGAAAGCCTCCGGCGGCAGTTCCTGTCAGGATTGCCGCGAACGTCCACATTTCCAACAGGCCGTTGCCGGAGGCGAGCCGTTCATGTGGGACCAGCTCGGGCAGGATGCCATATTTTGAGGGGCTGAAGAGTGCGCTATGGACTCCCATGCCGCAGAGGACAACCAAGGGCAGAACGCCTCCGGCGGGGTTCAGCCAGAGGGCGACGGTGCCGGCGGTCATGAGGACGACCTCGACGACTTTGATCGAGATGATGACCGTCCGCTTGCTCACGCGATCGGCCAAGGTACCCCCGACGAGTGAGAGGAGGACCAAGGGCAGTGTGAAGACTACGAAAGCCATGGCCGTTTGCGTCTGGGCCACGGTCTCCAGTTCAGGACCCGGCGCCATCCCCGCGGTGGCCTGACGGATGGCCAGCAGGGCCACCATCAATTTCCACGCATTGTCGTTGAATGCGCCGCAGAATTGCGCGATCAGGAGGCCGCGTAGCGGGTGGGATGCAGGTTGAGTTTCAGGACCGGCAGAGGTGGTCATCCGTGAGCGGTATTGTGCCTGATTTTGGGAGTGGGGGAAATAGGCAGACCTTCCAGCTCCATGATGCGCAGCGCATTCGTCGTGGGGCAGGGGCCCGGTCTGAGCCGGTAGTCGAATTCAAGCGCGCCGGCCGAGACGGTTTCTTGGAAGTGCGCGTTGATCAGGCCCGGTATGGCCGATTCCAGATCCGCCAACTCCAAATCATGGGTGCTGACGAGGCCGTACCCGTTCCCTTTGGACAGCTCGGTGATGTAGGCACGGCTGCCGATGAGGCGCTCGCGGTTGTTGGTGCCTTTAAAGATCTCATCGATCAGGAACAGGACCGGCGGGGAGGCGCGATCCTTCGTGGCGTCCAGGATCGTTTTGAGGCGTTTGACCTCGGCATAGAAAAATGAGAGGCCGGCATCGAGCGAATCGTCGACGCGAATGCAGCAGACGAGGCGGCTCCAGGTCCATTCAAATGACCGGGCGCAGACAGGGGCGCCGGCTTGCGCCAGGCAGAGATTGATGCCGATCGTCCGCAAAAATGTACTTTTGCCGGACATGTTCGAGCCGGTAATCAGGTAAATGGAGCCGAGTCCCTTCAGATGGACGTCGTTCGTCACGCGGGTCTTGACTGACAGTAACGGATGACCGAGTCCGTCGGCATGGAGGGACGGAACTGCGCCGTCCTGGTTGTCGGCTGCGATGGGATGGATGGGCCATGCGTAATGGGGATGGAGGTAGGCGAAGGTCGCCAATGCCGATGCCGCTTCGACGTCCGCCAGACAGTTCAACCATGGAGGAAGGCGACTCGCGATGATCTGCTGAACATGCGACAACCGGCGAGTGAACCAAAGATCCCATGGGCACAACGCGTTGACGGCCAGATGGACGAGGGGATGCGCCTTGATGCTGATCGCGTGAAGCGTTCGGGCTGCCTGACGGAGGTGCAGCGTTGGGCTGGCACCACCCAGCAACTCCGCACAGGTCGAGGCGAGGGCGGTGCCTTGTCGTCGAGCGTGACGCTCGAGATAGCCGAGGACGACGGCAAGTCGTTCTGTCTCATGGTGCAGGCCGACCGCATGTTCCAGCAATTCCTCCCCCTGGTCGGTCATGAAATAGATCAACGCGTAAGCCGCAAAAGAGAACATCCAGTAGCCGGGAAGCAGGCCGAACAGCGAAGCCGAGCCGAGACCGAAGGTGGTCAGCGCGAGAAGAGTTTGGATGGTCAGGATGATGTCGAGGCGCGGCAGGCCGACCGGGTGCTCGAGCACGGCAGCGAGCCGCTTGCCGTTGATTTCCTGGTCCCCTGTCAATCTGGCTTCGAGAGCCAGACGGTCCCGGAATAAGGAGCGTGGGGTCAGTTCCTTCACCAACTGCTGACGGGCCCGCCATTCGCCAGGAGTCGGCGGTTGAGTGAGCAGCCAGCCATGTAAGCGCTCTCTGCCGCGATCCGACACGGTGGTGTCGAGAAGGTGTGTCAAAGAATGAGTTCCAAAGAGATCAAGGTCGTCCGCGTAGGGATGAGCCTTCGGAGCTGTGCCAGGTCTTGGCGGAATGGCGGCCCAATCCATGGCGACACGCGCCAGATGGGCCAGCTTGATCAGTTTCCATTGCCGAAGCCGGTGAATCCGCGTTTCCACCCTGTTATGATACGCGGCTACGGCGATAAAGAGCGTCAGGAAGACTCCGAGAGCCAGATTGCCGCTGTGATACCAGTCAAGCTTGTAGAGGGTTACGACACCGGCGAAGCCGATAAGAAAAATCGCCAACCGCCATCGAGTGAAGGTGGCGCTGGTTCTGGTTCCTCGAGTAATGAGGCGGTCGGTGCGCCGGATCATCGTTTCAATTTGGGTTTTGCGTGAGCCGGTCATATACAGGCGACCTTACTGGGAACGGGCGGGGGACGTCAAATCATGCTGCATCTCCGGCACGACTCGAGGACCACGTCCACCACGAGTGGCCAATGACGATGCCGAATGGCTGGATGGATGTGTGTATTCGTGGTCCTATCGATTCAGGAGAACTGCTGAGTCGCCTTGATGATCCGACGGTTCAGGGAGCTTGGGACGATGGGAACAATGTGCACATCTATTGGGCGGAAGACCACTGGAATGGGGAGCGGCTGGCATCGGTGCGTGCGGCCCTTTCAGACTTAGCGACAGCGACCGGGGAGCCGTCTCTTTCGGTGACACGCGTGCCTGCTCAGGACTGGAATGAGACCTGGGCGCGTTCGGTCAAGCCGCTTCGAATCGGTCGCCTGCTCATTCGCCCCAGTTGGGAACCGGTTACACTGGATCCTCGTGACATCGAGATCATATTGGATCCCAAGCAAGCGTTCGGCACCGGTCACCATGCGACCACACGTATGTTGCTGACCTGGTTACAGAAAGACATCCACGGGAAAGAACAGATTCTGGATGTCGGGACCGGGAGCGCGATTCTCGCGATGGCCGCGGTGAAACTGGGCGCCGCATCCGCCGTAGGAGTCGAGATCGATCCTGTCGCGGTCGATTGTGCGAGAGAGTATGTCGCACTCAATGGGTTGAAGGACCGGATCGACATTATCGTCGGTGCGCTGGCTGAGCTGTCCCAGGCGAGACGGCGGATCGCCGATGTGGTATTGGCCAATCTCGATCGACAAACCGTTCTGGAGCTTGCCGACGGTTTGGCATGTTCTGCCTCGCGCGCGGCACGCATCATGATCTCCGGCATTCTGGTGGAACAACAAACGGAAATCATCGACCGGTTTGCTAGCCTCGGATTGGTCTGTTCCGAACGCTGCGAGGACGAAGGGTGGGTCGCGATGAAATTTCTCAGGCCGGAATCCTGTGACGGCGAGGTATGACCATGTCCACCAGGCCCCCGTATCCCCATGTCCATCAGATCAGCATCTCCGATGGTGGTGTGCCTAAGTTGCCCGTGTGGGAGGCCAAAGTACGCGAACAAGGGTTGGAGGGCGATCGGCAGCGGAATCTCAAGTTCCACGGAGGCCCTGACCGTGCGGTCTGTTTGTACTCGCTTGAACTCATAGAACGGCTCCAGGACGAAGGCCATCCTATTGACGCCGGATCATCCGGTGAAAACCTGACCTTGTCCGGTTTGGACTGGGACCTGGTACGACCAGGTGTGCGGTTGACGATTGGCCCGGACATCCGGCTCGAAGTGACCGACTATACGACACCCTGCAGTCACAATGCGCGCTGGTTTCGTGAGGAGGACTTCTCGCGTATTTCGCAGAAGATCAATCCTGGCTGGAGCCGTGTCTATGCGAAGGTCTTACGTGGCGGTGTGGTGCGGCCGGGCGACGAAGTGATAATTGAACCGTAAAACGTATTTCGTGAAGCGTGGACATAAGGGTCTCACCGTTGCTCCCGAGATACGATTCACGAACGACGAAGGGCGAAGATGATGGATCGAATACTTGAATCAGAAGTGATGGATGATCCCAAACAGGCTGAAGCCTACGCTCAGGCCGACTTCGCGGATGAGAATCAAGGATTCGTCGATCGCTTCAAAGAATACTTCCCGGAGTTTTCACAGGGACTGGTGCTGGATCTTGGCTGTGGCCCCGCCGATATCCCCATTCGGTTTGCCAAACTCTATCCGGCTTGTCATATCATCGGCGTCGATGCCTCAGCCCCGATGATCCGACTCGGTGAGCAGGCTGTGAAGACAGCTGGGTTGGGTGACCGCATCACGTTGCGATGTGAACGGTACGAAGAGGTGGCCGGCGCGAGAATCGTCGATGCGGTGATTTCCAACAGTCTCATCCATCATCTGCCGAATCCCCTGCAGTTTTGGCAGAAGATCAGACAGTTGGTGAAGCCCGGCGCGCCCGTGCTGGTGATGGATCTGCTCCGGCCCGACTCGCCGGAAGCGGCACAGGCCATCGTCGATCAGTATGCAGCCAATGAGCCGGACATTTTGCGTCGAGACTTTTACAATTCGCTGCTCGCGGCCTTTACAGAAGATGAACTTGGTTCTCAGCTCGCCCGCATGAATCTCACGCGATTGTTGATTGATGTCCCTGATGATCGGCATTGGGTCGTCGGAGGGATCATTTATTGAGGAGCGTATGACAGACAAGATGTGGATGCTCACGGCCAGAAGACAAATTCATCATAGCCTCGCTGGCCCGATTTTCCTGATTCTGAGTACGGTACTTTCTGTGGGTTGTGGAGACCGCGAGACGATCCTCGTGATTGAACAACCCACGGAGGTGCATGCCATCACTCACGCATCTTCTTCTCAAGACCCAAGTACGAACGTTCAGCCGGGGAATGTCATTGCAACCCTAAAGGCAGGCGAGACGGCAAAAGCCGCAGGCGTCTATCACGGTGAGGATCATGACGGTTTCAAGGTCAAGCTTGCCGACGGCACCGAGGGGCTCATCATGGCCGGTGATACCTTCAAGGTTGTGTCGCGGTGAGACCTGCCGGAAGAAGATACTCCAATCACTTTTATCCCTCATGTTTTCTTCGTGAGCTCTGCAAGAAGAATGTGAGCCGGAGGTGGCGCTCAAGTGGGCGTCCTAAGTTCATTCGAAGTGTCAGGCTGCATCTCCGTGCCTCCAGCCTCTTGTGTCCGCCTATCTCCTTCGATTACTGTCACCGCCTATGGAAGAGGAAATCGTAGAATCTCCGGCATCGGACGGGGAGACCGAGAAAGTTGTCATTTATTGGGAGCGGGAATACTCCACCGCCTTTCCGCCGGAACGGCTGAAGTTGGATTTTCATCCGCACCGGCCGATGTTGGGCAACATGACGTTGGACGAACAAAGGGCGCTGGCCGCCAATGGGTACAAGGTGTTGCCGGACGACTGTGGACCGGTTCGAACCGTGGGGAACTACGGCTGGTTGATCCGCTGTCCGGCGGATGTGAAGTTGCGCCGCACCGCGTCAGGGGTTCAGTGGCAATCGCCGCCGATCGCGCCGGAAGAGCGGCTGCTCGGGTACAAGACCTTCTCCGGCATGTATGTCGACTTGATCCTGAACAGCGGCTATCCCAAGCTCTGTTGTGGAGTCCGATTGTACTATCCCAAGCAGATCGGGTTGATGATGAAGGATCTGCCCAACCACTTCTATCATCATCCGGACCGTACGTTCAGCGTTTGGGAAGGCATCAAGACGCAGGAGTACAAGCGCACGCCGAATCACTACGCGTGGTTGCCCGATTACGAAGCCTTCACGGCCAATTTTCTTTTACAGTTGCACAAACCCACGACGATCAAGCGGGGCGATCCCATCGGTGTGATCTTGCCCGTTCTCCTACCGAAACAGTTTGAGCTCCAAGAAATTCAGCCTCCCTGAACCGCTTCGGAGAAGCGGCAGCTCAGTCCCACCTCACGTCAGACTGATCGAGTCTCTACGCTCGACTCAACCCGGAATCGTTCGCTTTCCGATGGGTGACTATGACAGTGGAAATCAAGGTGTTGAATCAGCTAATCGGCAATGGTCTGGGTCATCCGTAGGAAATCCGGAAGGAAAACCGTTGTCGAACATGAGAGCTCGGTGGGCTTTTCATCCTTCGAAGGTCCCTAGGGAAGTAGCCCGCTATGTGCGGCGTTGAAGGGGTTGGCCGACTACATTTCGGATTCAATCGCACCTCGCCTCACGTCGCGCAGCAGTCGCTCGACGATCAGTCTCATAAAAAAGAAGCCGAGCTTAGGATTCTGATAGTACAGGTGGTACATCATCTCATCGGTCATCTTGTAGAGCTCGCAGTCGGTATCACAGACCACGGTCATGGTGCGTACCTTCTCACCTGAGAAGAGTCCGATCTCCCCGATCAACTCGCCGGGCTCGATGTAGTGGTTGACTTCCTGCAGCCTGAGTCGTCCCGCGGCCACGTAGACAATTTCGCGGGCCTTGTCCCCTTTCCTGAACAGCACGTCCCCGGCTTTGTGTTTCTTGAGATGCATATGCGGCAACAGCCATTCCGAAATGGGTGATTCCACGGTGGCCAGTTCGATTTGCTTCGTCAGCCGAAGGATTTCACTCAGCCGTTTGGCATTCACCGGTAACAGGATCATGTTCAAAATGTTTTCCGGCATCCAGATCAACTCCATGATGTCGAAACGCGCGTGCAGCAGACCGAAGATAAGGAACAAGACATTGCTGGCCAAGGCCAGTACCCGCAAAGACACCATGTCTTTCTGATAGTGACTGGCGAGATAAAACGCACCGCCGAGGAAACCGATGGCTGTGGCGATGTCAAAGTGCATGGATCGGGACCTTCCTAGTGATGGCCATTGCGAGTCGTTCGAGAGACTATCGTGACGTCGTTGTCACGGCGGTGGCCATCAATGGGTACTCTACCCGCAGAGACCTTTATTCACGCCGTTTAAAAGAACCCGCGTGTGGTCCCAATCTAGGGAATCACTGTCGCTTGAAAGATAAGCAGGAAGTGTTTGAATGAGCATGACCGGCTCGGCGCTATGATAGCGCTAATGATGGAAGAAAAGAAATCAGATCCGCAGGGAGGGCGATTGTCGGTTCTGCACATGCGCTCGCTCCGAAACTCGTGAATTGATTTTGAGAGAGGTTCTCGTCATACTTCACGCCCAATCCTCGCCGGTGAGCTTTATAAAGGTCTAGATAGATTGTGAACGATCAGTCTCTGAACAACGCCATACGACGTGTCATGGTGGGCACCGACCGCTCCAAAACGGCCGAGCAGGCTGTGCTCTGGGCTGCTCGATTCGCTGACCGCTATGGTGCGGACTTGTTCGTGGTGCAGGTCATCTTGCCGCAGCACCCATCTACCACGGAATTCGGTACAGCGGAACACACGCGAGCGGCGGCTGCAAAGCATGAACTGACGGATTATGTCAGTCAGCTTGTCGGGGAGCGCGGACATGCGTCCGTCGTCATGGATGAGGACCCGGCGTTGGCCATCGTTCGCGCCGCCGAGCAAGAAGCCATCGATGTCTTAGTGGTGGGGAATTCGGGCATGGCGGGGAGAAAGGAGTTTTTGCTCGGGAACGTTCCGAACCGCATCAGTCATAATTCCCGTTGCACCGTGATCATCGTGAATACTCAGCTGTTAGCCGATGCGCCACTTGCGGACGCCGCCCCACTTAGTTCCTCCCACACCGACCCTCCCGTTTCTGAACCTCACATGGGGGCCCGAGCAGTCAAAATCGCCACCGTGATGGCGAAGCACGGCATACAAGAATTCTTGAGCCAACCCGATCAATCGGATCTCGCGACACGTCGTCAGCAAGCCAAGCGTCTCCGAGCCGCACTGGAAGAACTGGGTCCTACCTTTTCGAAATTGGGGCAGGTGTTGTCGACGCGTCCGGATCTTCTTCCTGCGGAATACATCGAAGAACTTGCGATGTTGCAGAGTCACGTCCCCCCGATGCCCGAGAGTGAAGTCGTGCGCGTGGCTGAGCAAGAATTACGGGTGCCGTGGGAAGATGTGTTCGAATCGATCGATCCCAAGCCGCTCGCGGCGGGAACCATCGCTCAAGTGCATCGGGCGACACTCGAGACCGGTGATCGGGTGGTCGTCAAGGTTCAGCGGCCTACGGCACGAGCCGAAATTGAACAGGATCTGGCTCTCCTGAAGGTTTTCGCACAGAAAGTCGGCAAGCGTCCCGCGCTGAATCAAGTGGTGGATATGGAGGCCGTGTTCAAACACCTCTCCACGTCGCTTCAGCGTGAACTCGACTTCCGTCAGGAAATCGAGAACATCGGCCGGATGCAGATGGTGCTCGCGGACTACGATCGATTAGCGGTCCCTTCCGTGCATCGGGATCTGTCGACCGGACGATTATTGGTGATGGAAGAGATTCAGGGTAGTCCGATCGCACAGGCACCGGACGGGCCAGAACGCGTCGAGGCCGCGCGTCAACTCTTGGAAAGTTTCTACAAGCAAATCATCGTCGAGGGTTTCTTCCATGCCGATCCTCACCCCGGCAATCTCATGTGGTGGAAGGACCGGATCTACCTCTTGGATTTCGGAATGGTCGGGGCGGTGGATGCCAATGTGCGCGAGCATCTCTTGTTGCTGCTGATGGCGTTGTGGAAAGAAGATACGGTGTTCCTGAGCGACATCATCCTGATGATGGCCGGCTCTCTTGATCGTAGCGATCTGGACGTGCCTCAGTTTCAGAATGACATCGGCGAAATGATCTCAAAATACCGTAAAGCGGTTCTGGCCGACATGCAAATCGGACCGCTGCTCCAGGAAATGAGTGCGATCGGGGTTCGACATGGAGTTCCACTGCCGGCGTCATTGACCCTTGCAGCCAAGGCGCTCGCGCAGGTCCAACTCGCGACCGCGCAGCTTAATCCTCAGCTCGATCCGTACGGTGTGGCGGGAAAATTCTTGATGCGATTGATGATGAAACGTATGGGCGCCGCCCTGGATCTCAAGGCGCTGGTGTATCAGTCGCAGAAGTTGAAAGTACGCGCCGAGCGGGTCATCGAAGCGATTGAACACCTCATCGGCGCCCGCCCCGGCCAGAAGCTGGTCGTCAACTTTAAGGCGAATTCACTGGAGGATACCGTTCGCCGTGCCGGTCGGCGTCTCGCCGTGGGGCTGACCGCTGCCGCCAGTATTCTCGCCAGCGGACTCACGGTCACCTCAGCAACGGCTGCGGATTGGGTCCCAGTGTCGTTCGGGATCGTCGCCGGGCTGCTGATCGTTGGATTGGTTCTCGATCTGATGCGTGGGCGCTAACCTCGAGCCGTTCTCCGAACCATCCTCCACGATCATGGTTTTGCTCCACCGCTCTTGACCGAACGGAGGATCATACGTTCGAGCAGGTAAGCAAATACCGACATCCCAAGGGATATCAGCCAGAATTCCAATCGTCCTACAAACGATCGAGGTTTCATCCTCGTGCTCCTCGTCGGACCATTATCATTGACGGCCTCGCCGCTCGCAATAGGAGATTGATTCATCCGACGGTTTTCTTTGGCACATCTCGACGGTAGTGCTTGCCAACCAGGTGAATCGAATTAGATGCATATTGTCGTATCTCTTCGGATTCACCTCCGTTCCTGATGCTTTAAACCACCGCGTCAATTTTTGAACCAGTCACGCTAAGGGATTGATAACTGAAGCGACCCTTGCAAAGCCTTACGTCCATCAGTAGGGACGACACAGGAATGAGTTTTGCCCGTCGGGTTTCAGAGGATAGGCAGACGAGGGAAGCCCCACCCCGTTGGCCAAGCAATCCTGACCAGACTTATGGGCGTGGCTATCGATCGATTTGAAGTGAGATTCACAGCTTCTCCTTATCCCACTGGGCTTGGTGGATTCTCTCAGAATATAAGCGTATATTGACCGTCTAAACCTTATGTTCTAGTAGCGCTTCTTAAGGTGAGAAATGGGGTTTTGCGTAGATGTCCATTGAATCGTTCATGTACGGATCAGCGTCGACTCAAAAAAATACCTGCGTTCAGCGACCGTATTCGGTCTGACGGGCGCAAAATATCTCCTGAATTTAAGGAGCCAAACAAAGGAGCGATCATATGAGACTCTTCACGATCATCAGTATCGTCGCAGGTCTCGCATTACCGCCACCATGGGTTTCCCTGACGGAGGCGCAAGAAAAAGCGGCTCAACCTGTTGCCTCCCAACCCAAGCCCGAGTCGGTGATAAGACCGCTGGTCTATGTTCCTCCAAGAAAGGGGGCTCCGGCGCCTGGACTCAGAAGAGGAGGGGGGACGCGCGGTACGAACAAGAGCCTCCCGATGATAAGCCTGTTGGCTCCGGACCACGTGGGATTCACGCTTCATGAGCAGCCGGTATTATTTTGGTTCACCCCGACGAACCACAACCTGTCCTATGAGTTCACGCTGATCGCCGAGAACGCCGAGGCTCCTATCATAGAAACAAAACTTCCAATCCCGGCCAGAGCCGGTGTTCAGCAGATCAGGCTTGCCGACTACAAGGTGAAATTATCACCAGGAGAGCGGTATCAATGGTCGGTGGCATTGGTGATGGATCCCGAGGAGCCGTCCGCCAATGTTGTCGCGAAGGGAGCGATCGAACGAGTCAATCGTGACAAACTGGAACGGCCTCTGCCCAATGACGCTGACAAGGCGGATGCGCCGAGGCGTTATGCTGAAGCAGGTGTGTGGTACGATGCGCTCATGGCCATTTCCGATCTGATGCAATCAAGCCCGGCCGATGCGGAACTGCGTCAACAGCGTGCAGTGTTGCTGGAACAAGGGGGACTTGGGGAGGTGGCTACCAGTATACAACACATGCGCACACCGTAAGCCTGAGCGCGTCATGTGAAAAATGAGCACGTGTGCGCGCTACCCGCCGTGAACGCCGGTCTTGAGGTTACTTTCATCTGCCGGTCGGACAACACGGTATGCCAACAAAGGGTGGCTTTTTCCTTTGAGACGTACTTCTCCGATGCTGTCCAATAGAAAGCGGTCATCGAGCAGTTGAGCCGTAGTCTCGCTGATCAAAATCCGACAGGGCCGACGGCCCTCTGGCTCTGCCACAGCCTCTCTACCGAAGTTTTCCAGGTGCGCTGCGGCATTGACCGTGTCACCGATGGTGGTGTACTTCATACGCTGGATGCTCCCTACACATCCCGCCAGCACCGGCCCTGTATGGATTCCGATTCGCATGCCCACCGTCGGAAGGCCGGTCCGCGCATGTTTCTCGTTCAGCCTGAGCATCTCGCCCTCCATCGCCAGCGCGCACATGACGGCGTTGATCGCATCCCTGGACACATCTTCATCGGATTCTCGCTTCAGCGGGACGCCGAAGTCCGCCTTAATTGAATCGCCTCCATAGTCGTCGATCACTCCTCCATGGCCCATGATGACCTTTGTCATGGTATCCAAGTAGGAATTGATCCAGTTCATCAAGGCGGGGGGGGACATCGTTTCCGAAGCGGCCGTATACCCTTTGAAGTCCATGAACAGCACAGTGGCGACGAGTTCCTGCGGCCGCGGGCGTCCGCCTTCGAACAATTGGTCTCTTTCCTGCCATATCTTATCGGCGACCTCACGGGAGACGTGTCGTGAAAACAGTTGCATCAATATGGTGCGGTCCTTCCGTTCCCTGGCCAGAGTGGAGGCCACGACCATGACGATCGACAGAAGCCAGCTGACACCCGCAGGAATTCCCGGTGCCCACCACCCGAAGGCGAAGACTGTGTAGACCGACAGGGTGATCGTGACAAGCCCGCCGACGGCAATAAGGGAATATCGCCACATGGATCGTACCAAGATTCCGAATGCTCCACCGAGTAGCCCCCATGCCAGGATCCAGGCGATCTCGGCGGATTCGGTCATCGCTTGGATGGGCCGACGGCCGTCGAGCGCAGCGGCGAGTAACTGCTCGGTGATGATGCCGTGCATGAAGACTCCCGCGAATTGGTCGGCGCCATGTACGCCATAGGGGACCGGGATATGGAACACATCCGGCACGCTTTCGGCCGTCACGCCGATCATAACGATGCGGTCGGTGAGATGACGGGCGCCAATCCGGCCGACAAGCAGGTCGGTCAGCGAAAACGTGTCGAGCGTCTGGCGTGCCGCACCAAAATCCAATAGGATCTGGTAGCCGGCATCGTCTGCATTCACGTAGCCCCCGTCTGAAGACGTGAACGGCTGTAGCGTCGTTCGCCCCAAGCGAATCCATTCCGGCACCGCCGGGTCCGGTTCAGGGACAATGCCGTCCTGTGCCAGATACAGCATGGCAAGCCTCAGAGGAAAGGCATACGCGACATCATCGCCGTCGTCTTGAAAGAGCAAGGCTCGGCGGATGATTCCGTCCGGATCGACGAGGATGTCGTTGAATCCGACTTGCGTGCTGCCTTGTAGCACCGGCGGGGGAGGGATGCGGGAAACGGTACCGCCGCCCAGCTGCGAAATCATGATGACGTGGGAATGTTTGGGAAGCAGCGCGGTAAGTTGGTCATGTCCCGGCGGAACTTCGATGTCGCGATACAGGTCCACGCCGATGGCCCGCGGCTGGTATTCGACAAGGAGCCGGAGGGCCTGCGCAAGGGTCTCATCCGTGATCGGCCACCGTCCCTGTCGACGAATGTCCTCCTCGGAGATCGTAATGTACGTGATGTGCGAATCGCCGACCGTTGTTGCCGGTCGCGAACGGAGCAGCGAATCATAGATATTCAGTTCAAACTGTTGAAGTAGGCCGGTACTCCGCATTCCGAGGACGACCAGTCCGCAAAGAAGGCCGGTCACCAGGCTCATGGCCGGCGATAGATACAGGGATTTCAGGACGCTACGCATGGAGGCGATACACGAGTACGAATCCGGCAAGCCTGTTCATCAAAAGTAATTAGGCGCCCGTACTGTATCCCATTTACAGCCAGTTGTTCAGCAGAAGAAACGGGGCCCAATAAATCGGATGTTGGAAATCTGGATTCTCCATCAATTTCAGCTGGGCTTGGCGAAGGGCCTGCGCCTTGGACAGGGCGGGATTCTTCAATTGGCGGTAAAACTCGACGACTAACGTCGATGAGGCTTCGTCGCTCACGAACCAGAGCGTGGCGAGTGCGCTCCGGGCGCCCGCTTTGATCGCGATTCCCGCCAAACCGAGCGCCGCTCGGTCGTCGCCGGCAGCGGTCTGGCAGGCGCTCAGACTGAGCAGCTCGAGCGGTTGGTCTCGAAACCTAAAAAATCCCACGACCTGGCTCAGTCGGTCCATCGTGAGTTTTTCGTCGAACGTCAGCAAAAAGCTCTTCTTCGCGTCGCGCTCGAATTTTCCGTGGGACGCAATATGCACGATCGTGAACGGATTCTCCTTCATCTCTCGTTCGAGCTGAGGGACACGAAAGTCTTGGTTCAAGAGTCGATGCGTTTTGTAAAGCCCGCCGATCGCTTCCAACTCTCCCGCCGCGTTCGGGAGCGGCGGGAACCCTTGAACGCCTTCCGTAAGTCCGGCGGAGAGTAGTTGGATCCGTTCGCGACCGAGCGGCTTGGGATCGGTAAGATTCAGTCCGGGAGTCGTCGCCAGCGCATATTTGGTGACGAGGAACTGCTTGCCATCGTGCAGGGCCGAGAATGGAATCATGCGGAGCGGACCGTCCGGCACGATCACCAGCGTGTCGATGTCGAACTTCGCGAACTCCGGTTCGAGGGGACGCAGTAAGAGATCGTAGAGACGCTGGCCTTTGCGAAGATATTCGCGGGTCGTTTCCTTTTGCAGCAATCTCCGGAAGGCCAGGGCTTCCTGCTTGAGTTCCTCTTGGGCGACGGCCACGGTGACACGGTGCATCCCGTCCGGCAGGCTGACCAGCAGCTCCGTTCGATCCGGCAAGATGATGGGATAGACGATCGCCGCCTGGCGCGAGACATCCTCCAGCCTCGTCTGGCGGGTTTGGAATGCATCGACGCACTCGTCGGCAAAGTAGTCGCGCAGCTCGGCCGTTTTGAACAACTCGATGGCCTCGCGCGCCTTGATCAGATAGGGCTGGGCTTCCGCCCCTGTCGCGGCCGAACTTGAGCGTCGGAGCAGCAGGTCCGCCAGCTCGAAATACAGCCGACCGCCGGCGTCCCTGAATGACGCGGCCGCCGGCGCAGTGCCGGTTGCCATCTCCGGACGCAATGTTTGCACGAGGTCGGCGGCGCGTTGATAGGACACGATCGCTTGATCGATCCGGTCCTGAGCCTTCAGGACACGACCCAATTGCCATTCCCACTGGTACAGGGATTCCGGAGCATGCACCTGCTGGGCATAGCCGATGGCAAGTCGCGTCAGCAGCAGTGCTTCATCATGGCGCCGGTCCAGCTCATACAGATGGCCCCGATGCCCGAAGGCATACGAGGCGGCGCGCCCGTCACCGAGAGCCTTGGCGACCTCGCCGGCTTTTTCGAGGGTCGCGGCGGATTGCAGATGCGAGCCGCCTGTATCCGGGGATGTGGCGTGGAGGCTTTCGAAGCCCAGGCCGATGGCAATCAGATTGTAGACTTTGTCGTGCGAATCAGGCAGGCGATGCGCCAGTGTCAGCGCCTCATCGAACAGTTTCCGCGCCGATGCCCACTCCCCCATCCGGGCCGCCGTTTTGCCGCCGTTGATCGTCGCCGTCGCCGCCAGTGTCTCGGCATGCGCCGAGATCGCGAGGAGCCGCGCTTCCGAGTAAGAAGCCAGCGCCTCTTGGTCCTGCTGGAGCGCGCTCTGGACGGTACCGATCGAATGGACGATCGAGGCGACACGAATCTGATCGTCCGCATCACTCGCCAGCTGTTTGGCATGCTGAAGCGTTTCCAACGCGGCATCGGAACGTCCTCCGGCCAGATAGGCCTGACCAAGCAGTTCCATCGCCGTCGCCTGGCGGGAATGGTCACGCCCCTGCGTAAGCACGACGGCCACATCAAGAGTCTGGGCGGCACGGTTATGGAAACCCAGCGACAAATAGGCTCGCGCGAGCGCCATACGGGCATCGCTTTCTTCCACAACGCGCCCGGTCTCGTGATAGGACCGGACCGCTTGTTGCCAGATCTCGGCCGCCTGCTCGAAGGCGCCGCGTGTGAAGGCGTCGTACCCTTCGTGCAGCAGGGACCCATGGGGAAAAGCGGGCTCGGTGTCCGCCTGATGAGCCGGCGCCGAAGAAGAGATCAGCAACGAGAAACACCATGCCGCAAGGGTGACACCGATTTTTATGACCGCGGCATGTCTTCCGGGATGGACAAGGGGGCACGAGGACGCGACGGTGGAGCTGTGCGGAAGTGATTGGTGCTTATTCATGGCCATCGTCTCCTCACATTCAAAAGGGCTGCAGGACCAGCTGCAGATGGATCCCATGGTCTTGCAAGTTGCCGGTCGTGCTATACGGCGGATCATTGGCTCCCGAACCTCGCAACCGATAGCCCCAATAGATTTCAAAGTAGCCTTGATTCTTGGGGAGGAAGGCGGTCCGCAGGCCCACCCCCACGCTCATGAGGCTCTTTGGAGATTCTGTCGAGCTCTTGGCGGCCCAGGCTCTCGCATAGTCGAAAAACGGGGCCACTTGGATCAAATCCTCCCTCGCTCCGAACAGCCACCGGGAAACGGGAAAACGCGGCTCAATCGAGAGGAGAAACGCGTTGTCCCGCAGCAGGGTGATCTCTCGGTAGCCGCGCACGCTATATCGCCCGCCGACAGGCACCTGTTCGAGAGGAAACAAGCGATCGTTCGTCAGCTGCAAGTCGATTCGACCCAGCAACTGAGTGCCTGCATACTGCTCAAATCGGCGCAATCCTTGAAGTTGCCCAACCCAAGAGAAATACCGGCCATCGGCCACCGGGCCGGAATTGGTCGTCGCATCCAGCACGTCCAACCCGACGGAAAAACGGGAACGCGCACCGAACAGGAAATCCTGTGTCCGATAGGTCCAATCTTGAAGAAACCGCAAGGCGGCCACGTTCGCGACGCCGTTCTGATATCCGGCGAAGAAGTCGAAGGGCTGGCCCAATAGTAAATTCTTGTTGTACAGATATTCGCCTTGCACGCCGACATTCACCAAATGACTAAGCGTGCGATACACAGGCTGTTGCAGCGTGACACTGAAGATCTCGGTATGTCCTTCGATGTCCAGCGTTCGAAAGGGTTCGGTGACCACCTCGAAGTCGGAACGGCGGTAGGAGACGGCCAGGGTAGTATCGTAGGGAGTGATCGGCAGCATATACGAGACGTTGATCAGCGGCAACACGCCGGTCGTGCCGTTGATGGGAAGCGATTGTCCGTAGGTAAATTGGAAACGGTCTCCGTTGCCCGTTAAGCTTTCGTGAACGATCGTCGCCAGGCCGCGTTCAGCGCGCACAGCCGGCGATTGGTGGTTGTTGAAATCCAGCCAGGCTCTGAACGGTCGAGGCTCCGAGACTTTCACATGCAACTCGCTCTGCCCCGGCTTCACGCCCCGGCGAAGCTCGGCATTGAGGCGTTGGACATGTGGATCTTGCTGGAGGAGCTGCAACCGCTCTTGCAGCGTGTAAATATTGATCGGCGGTCCAGCGCCGAGGGCGATCCGGCGCCGGTAATAACCAGGCCACAACCACCGGGCGCCTTCAACGCTGATCTCCGCCAACCGGCCTTCGATGATGTGGATTCGGATGATGCCGTTCGTCACCGCTTGATCGGGAATGACTGCGCCGGACGTGACGTAGCCCCGCTGGACGTAGAGCAGCGTCACCGCGGTCCGTAGGCTTTCCAGGTCCTCGGTCGTGACCTCGCGGTTTAAGTACGGCGCGGCGATGGTGTGCAATTCTTGCGACGTGACGACCGTATGGCCGTCGAATTGGAATTCCCGCACGAAGACTTTGACGGGGGGAAGAGCCTCTTGCCCTTCGGTGAGGGGTACGGGCACGGCCGGCTCGATCGGAAGAGGCTTCGGGGCGACCGGCTCGTCTTTCAGCGAGGGGATATCCCGGGATCGCCCCCCCGGATCGGAAATCGGAGGCAGGAACACTTGCGCGGACACGGATTGAGCCGCGAAGCAAGCCACCATGACGATCCCCATGCCCCAAGACAACCGCCTATGAGTCGCACGCGCGGAGCCTTGCTGCACCGCTCGATGGAGCGTCCTCATGAAGCACAGGCACCGTGGTCCGAGAAACGGATGATCGACGAGGGTTGCTTGTGCTCCGGCATTCGGCGCAACTGGATCCCCGAGAGGCCGGTCGAGCCCTTGGCCTGTCGTTGCCGAACGGTGGCGGAAGTGATGGGCAAATACGGACCGGCAAGCAAGCCGTCGGGTCCGGCAGGGATGCCGTCACGCCCTCGCTCGACGAAGCTGCTGGTCTCTCCCTGCGCCAGCCTGGCCGCGCAGGCGGCGCGCAATAGGGCTTGAACCGCCAGTAATGATTCCGGGAGCCGCGCGACCACGCTGGAGAGGTTGTTGATCGGGGCGTTGATCTGCACCGTGCCGCTGACTCCAAGCGTGGACGAGGCATCCACGAGGCTGGCCGGATCGGCAAGAAAGAGGCCGGCTGTCACGTTGATCGCGCCTCCGTCGCCCGCAAACGCTTGGGCCAAAATCTGGCTGCCTTTCAGGACCACGAAATCAGGATCGATCGAGATATTGCCGCCGTTACTGTCTCCTTCAGCACCGGCGACGGAGGTACTCACGTGGCTGTCGATCAACCGGATCATATCCGGCGCGTTGATGGTGACTTGACCGCCGCTGGCTGCAATCGCTTCGGTCGTGATTGAGCTATTGTTCAAGACCACCTTCGAGCCACTCTGAATGGTAATGTTACCCGCATCGCCGGCGGCACCAACCTCGGTCCCCTTGCTGCTGCTCGAGATTTCAGAACGGTTTGCCAGCGTCAGACTCTCGGCCGTGATTGTAATGTCGCCTGCCCGTCCCGTACTGAAGCGCGCCTCCTCGCTTCCACTTTGGCTACGAATTCCAGCGCTGTTCGTCAGATTCACCTTCCCGCCCTGTATCACCACGTCTCCCCCTCTCCCACCGCTTTCGCTGGACGTGCCGGTATCGATGGAACCCTTGTCCATGGTCAACTCATCAGTTGTGATGGTCACCTGCGCGGAATTCTCGGCGAAAGATCGACTGAATATCTGCCCCTCCGCAGAAATCACGACGGAGTCGGCTGTGACGGTCACCTTTCCCGCCGGCCCCGCTGATGAGGAACTGCCTGCCGCGATCGCGGCTCCATTCGTGATGGTCACCGTGCCGGCATTCACGGTGATATCGCCTGGCACGCCAGCGGAGGAATCCGTAATGATACGTGTATCGGGGCCGGAGAGCTGCACAGAACCGGCCAGGCTTCCCGGTCCGGCCAGTCCTTGCACCGTCACCATTCCACCAGCTGCAGGGATCAGATCTTCACTGCTGGTGATACTCGAAATAGTTGCACCATCGACCACGCGTAGTTGCCGGACGCTCACTACAATGTTTCCGCCCTGACCGGTCCCACCGGTGGACGAACTGATGCTCGAAGCCCCATTCAAGTCCAGGGAGGCGGCTCTGATGGAAATCCCTCCACCGTTCCCACCTGTTGACGACGCGTCGCTGGTGATGCGACTGCCCCCTGAAAGCACCACGGAGTCGGCCGCGCTGTTCGCTCCTTGGGTTGTTCCCTGAATGGTCACATTCCCGCCCACTCCGGTGACATCCACGAGTCCATCACCGTCCAAATCGGTTCCCGTGTTATTGATGCTGGCGATTCGCGATCCGCCGGAGTCACCACCCAGGAGTTGCAACGTCTTCACATTCAAGAAGAGATCCCCTCCCACCTGGCCAAGTTCAGCATTCCTCGTCGCAATAACCGACGAGTTCTCGAGCGTCAGATTATCGGCTGTCAGATGAATGTTCCCCCCGCGGCCCGGCCCGGACGTTTCCGTGATCAGAAACGATCCATCCGCCAGACGAACATGTGAGGCGATGAGCTGTAAGTCGGCGCCAGGATCTGATCCCGAATTCGACGTGCTGAGGGAACTGCCGCCACGGAGTTCTATCGTATTCCCGGGGGCTGGATTTTCTGACGTGGAGAGCGTGGCATCGTTGATGGAGAGTACAAGTTGCCCGCCTTTGATGAAAACCGTGCTTGCCCCATGCACGTCGATACTGGACCCCGACGCAAGGGCCACCGAACCGTATGAGGTAAACGAAGTCCCATCCGTATTGGGAAGCGAACCGAGCGTCGTGGCATCGAATTCGCCTGGCGACGCGGCCGTCGCCAGCTTGATGTTGCCGCCTGGCACAGTCAGGTTGGCCCCGCCTTCGATCACAACCTTTCCGCCGACTAATGAGATCGTTTGCCCTGAGGGAACGGAGAGTGCACTGCCCTGGACTGTGATCGTGGCATTCGGATCGGGCGCCGTGAGAAATCCATATCCAGCAGGGGAGGCGGAGAGAAATTCAAAGGCGGACGAGTTGATGGTCAGGATGCTGTTCGCCAAGCCGTCATTGGTGGGGTTGGCATAAAAATATGCGCCATTAAAAAGACCGTCGAGTAATCGTATGTACTGCGCTGTCGTAAAACTGACCGATCCACCGACGTTGAGCGACGCCCCCGGGCCCAAGACGATGCCCGATGGATTCATCAAAAATAAATTGGCGCTGCCGAACCCGGTGGTTTGAATCGTGCCATCGATGTTTGAGATGGTGCCGCCCGTGACACGACCGAGGATGTTCGACGTTGGAAGACCCGTATTGTTGGAAAAGTTGCCGATATCCCCTCCGCCCACACTGAAGTTGCCAAAACTGTGGAAGAGGTTGGGGCCGTTGTCTGGTCTGGTGCCCCCAGTGATATTGAACGAATTGCCAGCGTGATTAACCTGGGTATTTAGACCGGAGGAGGTAATGTTCGTGGTCACCTGTGCGTCACCGACTGATGGTGACAACGAAATCAGTTCCATGATGAGGAGGCACGCCCACAGAACAGCCTGCTTCCTGGACGTAGGAATTTGCAACGGCGTCTTGCGTGCATCCATATTCTCCTCCCGTTCGTGGCAAAGGGAGCAGCGATCGCTGCTCCCCACTTCGCTGTGAAAAAACCGAAGCGTGTTCGTATCCGATAGAGCCCGCGCCTTGCATGCCGACTCTCGTTGCGACTGTGCCACGGCCCTACGATGGAACCGGAGCCCTCTAATCAATCACCGGCGGCACGCAAAGACCTGCAGTACCTTCAGTCACATAGCCACGAATTACTCCGTTAAGGAACTGATCATTGTCGTCCCAGCCCCACCCGTAGCGGTGATCCAAGGACAAGTGATTCTGGCAGCCGGAGTCGCTGCAAGCGTTGTCTGGCTGTAATCCCGGAGGAATGGTATTCCCCCAGTTCGCAAACATGTCATTAACTGGACCATTATTCCAGAACATGCCTTCGCCGTTGATCCACTGCCAACCACCACCAGGCTCTGACGATTCACTTGTCTGGAGTCCGCCAATCCAGTACTGCTGAGCAGGTTCGGCTGGGAACTCACTTGGGTCCGGTAACAGGCCATTGACAATCGCCTGTTCAGCCGCCGACGTGATGGTGGCCAAGTCGCAGCTATTCCCCCCTGTGCTCAGACCTTGGGCCGCCTCTCTTGCCGAACCCCAATTCAAGCCGGGCGCGTCGATCACCGCGTAATAATGAAGGGGTGCGGGAACTCCTGGGGAAGAGTTGTCCGATATGATAACCAACCCATCGGCGGCCTGCTCCACCGCTGCATGAAAAGTGACAACATTCGCTCCCGGACAGTTTGGATCTGAAGGGGGGGTCTGTGTCGTAAGAATAATCCTTTCCAAATAGCTTATTAAGTCGACTATGTATTCGCGTAAATCTGGTTTGCGGATGTGGGGGAGAAGAACTTTAAAAACACTAACCGCGAACTTTAGAAATTTGACCTGTTTGAGTTCCTCTGCGCTGAACGTTAGGCTGCATGATGCGCCAAATACATCGAGCGGCCCGGACAGTACTTTCAGTGTGTCCGGGCCACTGATCGTGGCCACCAATTTTTGCGTGACGGTCGGTCTGCATGCTCCCGTTGCGCTGGCACTACTGCAGTTAAATTGCGGATAGCTTGGGTCTTCCATTCCCATGTCGAGGTTGTTGAGACCGCCCCAGTTGATGTCGGCCGTGGCAGCGGGGCCAGCGATTGTAAAAGTCAGCGGGCTGCGATTTTTGGTACCACTTGTACTCAAAATGTTTACGCTCGTCGAGCCACTAAAGATTCCCGTCCCCGTTAAGGTTACTTTATTGTTGACTGGGTCGGACCCGCTGTTCGCATTGAACTCGCCGGCACTCCTCAGGGCCCATGTAGTAAGCCCGGCATTAGCCGTATTGATGGTGGCACCCGTGGGGCCGTCAGTGGTGGCGTTAAATGTATGCTTTACCGTTAATGTCAGAGTATGTACTTCGGTGTTCGGCCAGGAGCCTACTGGGACCAATTTGAACCCGGTGGGCGACATCTTATCCAGGCCATTCTTGTCGGCGATCCGCACCCTCGGCGTACCGTTCGGATCGAGCCTGTACTGTCTGCCATTGGTGCCGGTGACCACTTGACCGGTAGGAATGGTGTAGCAGTAGTTATAGCCTGTGACACATGTCGATGATAATGTTGTATTGATCGTCACCACGGTCCCGCTATCCAACTGGAGCGTGATCGTCGGTGGACTCGACGCCGGCGCGGCTTCAGAAGACAGCGGAGCGACCACAGCTCCCAGCACTCCGACGATCAGTAGACTTCGCATGAATCCCACCCACCGGAGATAGTTCATAGGGACCTCCCAGGTTAGAAGACTCGTTTCGCGGAAAGTCTTTCTGTTTCTTGCGCCTGTCGGCGGTTTCCAGATCCAGTCGTGTTTGCGCTCAAAGGTTGAGCGATTGCGTTGGGAGCGTTTTGAGCAGTAACCCCGGCAGGGTTAGTCCCGACACCTGCAGCGTCCTGAAGAAGGTAGCCGGCGTTTCGCTCGGTAGAGGAATAGGAATGGGCTCCGATGGGAGTAATGACGGCTGCAGGTACTCCCACTATCTGAATCAAAGTCGAAGGTGAGTCTGTACCTGAATGAGCCGGTGTCAAGAAAAGCCCGCCGATCAGGAGACCCATTGCCACTTGAAGCCATCCTTTCGATCGCGTCAATAGGCCGTCAATATTGTTGACACAAGTAAATGCAAGGAATACGAATAAAATACCAGTATAGACCGAGCGATTGAGGCCGGGACTCTCACATGCACTGCAAGCATTTTCAACCCCTACGAAAGAGTGAAGGCTATTATGCCTTCCACGATGACTTCATCACTGCTTTCCAAAATGGTCTTGTAAAGGTGAGCAAGCATAAGATGGCCGCTTCCGAGTAGCGGCTGGGTGCGCAGGAAGCGAGCCTGAATTGAATTGTTGGTATTTCTGAGGATTTCGAGGCTGCGGAACGGTTAGGCGATGCAGGTGAACTGAATTGTGCTCAAACAGATTCAGAATCTTTTTGGATACTCTGAATCTTTATGGATGCACCCAAGCTGATCAGCGTGACCCAAAAGCCGTGTCTTGACGAGGCTTAATAAATAAATAATGGACTCGCAGTGGACTCTTTACATCAGAAAGCCAAGCACTGGACAATGACAGAGGGAAGACCAGTATGGTATGGTAGCACCTCCGGCTGGGGCATGATGTAAGTGATCGCAAGATCCTACCAAGCATGAAGCAGTCTCCTGGTAGCCGGCCACATAATTTGGCATAGTCGTCTTCACATGCAGATTCGAGTGTTGGGTTGCCACGGGGCGGACTGCCTCGTGGGTGGAACGGAGCGGTCGGTTCGTCAGGAGAGTTGCGGATTCCTTATCGATGACTCCGTCCTCCTTGATGCCGGAACGATCGGAGCACGGCTCACCTTGGCGGAACAGCAACGCGTCCGGTTCGTACTGCTCAGCCACCTTCATTTCGACCACATCAAGGGGCTCCCGACGTTGGTCGACAATCTCGCCGAAGAATTCACCGACCCGCTCATCGTGGCGGCCACTGAGCCGGTGATTCAAGGATTGATGGACCATGTGTTTAACGACAAGGTCTATCCGAACTTTTTCAAGGTGCCGGACAAGAAGCACGCGGTCTTGCAAGCGCTGGTTCTAGAACCGGGAAAACCCGTCACGCTCGGCCATCTCGAAGTCATTCCAATTCCAGTCAACCATACAGTCCCCACCGTGGGATACATCGTGAAGGACCGGGGAGCTGCCTTGCTCTATAGCGGAGATACGCATGAAACCGAGGAGATCTGGCATCTTGGCCGAACCACCCCCAACCTCAAGGCCGCCTTCATTGAATCATCCTTTCCCGACACGCTGGAAGGATTGGCCAAGAAATCAAAACACCTGACTCCGTCGCTGTTCTTCAAGGAGTTTCAAAAGCTCGGGCGTCCCGATCTGCCCGTTTACGCCTACCATATGAAGCCCGCTTTCCAAACACAGATCGAAGCGGAAATCAGTCGGTTTGGTATCGAACGAATCTCGTTTCTTGAGGAGGGTCAGGTCATGGCAGTGTAGTCGCCCCGCCACCGGTAAGGTTCCTGCAGCGCCTGCTGAGAGGCGTCACTCGAACTACTGTTCAGCGAGATGGCCGACCAACCAGTCCGCTATCACGTTCGTCATTCGTTTAAAATCTTCCCCTTTCGTGAACTGATGGTCGGCGCCAGGCAACAGCTCGAGGTGTTTCTCGACCTGCAGCGCGTCGTACAGCTGCCGGCTTTGATGAAGCGGGACATGCTCGTCCTTGTCGCCTTGCACGATGACGGTCGGGGCTGCGATCGATCGTGCTGAGGCATAGGCGATCTGCCGGAGGGCGTCTTCATAAAACGCATAGCGAAGCGCGATTCGGTTGGGACCGCCCATGATGTTCGGAATCGTGTCGGTCTTCCGCCATCGTGCCATTTCTTCTTCGCCAAACTCCAGCCGCAGCTCCTCCGGAAAATCCACTACCGGACATTTCAAGGCAAGGCAGACTAAGTCCATCCGCTGTGAAGCGGTCAGAATCGAGACCAGACCGCCGAAGCTCGATCCCATCAGGCCGATGCGCCGATACCCTTTTTCGTTCATGAGATCGACCGCTCGATGTGCCTGTTCAACCGCCAAGCTGACGGTGATCTGATCGAACGGGCCTTCGCTGTCCCCTTGGCCGAAGAAGTCGAAGCGAAAGGTGGCGATGCCGTGGTCGATCAGCATGCGGGTCAAGGCATTGTTGGTCGAGCTGGTTTTCGACGATATAAATCCATGGCACAAAACGGCGAGCTTGTCCGTCCCTTCGTCGGGGACGGTCAAGATGGCGGAGACTCGATGACCGTGGGGATCGAGAAACGAGAATCGTTTTTCCACGCGGGGATTGTAGCAGAGTCCGCGACCGAGGTCAGGAAAGAAGGTCGGTCCGTCGGACGGTCAGGCCGTGAGTTTGAGTTCGTCGGTGGAGGTCTGTCCGCTCCGAAGCGAGTCCGGTTTATTGGTAAGCATCAAGGTCAGCTTGACTGCAAAGAGAATCAAGCCGGTCATGAGGAGGCCGAGACTGGTCCAGATGGCGATACGGATGTAGATGGAAGCCAGCGGCACATTCCACGTCAAGGCGGCCATGAGACCCAGTCCCATGGTTCCCAGACTGAGCGACGCGATTTGAACGGTGCTCCAATGGTTCATGATCGCGTGGAGTTGATCCAGATACAACCCGCGTTTCTTGGCATTGGGGACGCGGCCGGCGGCGATTGTGACGGGAATGAAATAGGAGCACGCGCCCATGACGGCGTTCATGATGAAGCCGACGAACGTCATATGGGTATAAGCGACCAGGTGCAACTTCCCGTACGGGAGGACGGGAGGATCCGAGAGGCGATTGACACCGACAAGCTCGCCCAGCGTGATGGTAAAGATGAGAAAGAAGGTGCTGATGAAGAGATGGTCCGAAGCTGCGCCGCCGGTCGGAGGGGAAGAGAGCCATGTTCGGACCACATTGCCGGTCCAGAGCAACCCGCCGATGAGTAGAATGCCGCCACCGGCCAGTTCGATCGGGACCGAAGAGTTCAGAAATCCACCGATTAAGACGGCCATGCCGATCGGCATCACGATCATGCCCAGGCGGGCAAGCCGGGGATGCATGTGCGGCCGGTTCCAGACTGTCGGCAGGAGATGCTGCACCATCCCGATGATGGCTACAACCACGAAACCGAGCACCGCCAGGTGAATATGCGCGAGCCGCGCATAGCCGTAGAAAGCCGGCACGAATCCGAGCGCCATGATTTCTCCGCAAACCGATGCGCCCACGAGGCAGAAGAGAGAGAGGGCGTAACACCAAGATTCGTTGAATGAGAGCCTCCAGGCACGGTTCGCTCGGATCCAAATGCCGTAGATGATGGAGATAAATGCGGCGATCACCACAGCACCGGCCACACCGATGACGATGTGCTGGTGCAACCAAAACCCCGTGAGCATTCCCACCACCCCGCCGTTCAGCGCCCAAAATGCGAGGGGATGGGAGTCCGGTTCTTTTCGATGTGCCGAACCAGGCGGAGGGGTAAGCATGATAAATCCGCCGAGAATGATCTGGGCGACACCGCCCACCAGGACCGCGTGGACATGGAGCGCCCCGACCCACGGCGGCAACGGGGTCCCCTGTACCAGTCCGACCAACGTCGCCACGCCGAGAATCGACGCAAGGATCAGCCAGCTGAGACCCGCGATGCAGAACGTGAGTGGGGGAATCCGTACGAGCATCGACATACGGTTATCGGTCGAGAAAATAAAAATGGTCCGTCGGCCCTTGTCCGTGGCCGATGGCCAAGCCATGCCGGATGGCTTCCGTCACATAGGACTTGGCGGCCTGCGCGGAGTCCAACACCGATCGCCCCCTTGCAAGATGAGCGGCCAGTGCGGAGGCGAAGGTACAGCCGGTGCCATGCGTATGGCGGGTTTCGATGAATTCCCCCTTCAAGACGTTGAAAAAACGTCCGTCATAGAGCAAGTCGGTCGCCCGCTCATTGAGTAAATGGCCGCCCTTGATCAAGACATGCTTGCATCCGAATCCATGAATCACTTTGGCCGCGCGCCGGGCATCGGCCAACGAGGCGATGTCAATTCCCGACAGTTGCTGTGCCTCATGCACGTTCGGTGTCACGACCAGGGCCAGAGGAAGCAACTGCGTCTTCACCGCCTCGATCGCGTCCGGCTGCAAGAGCGAATGACCGCTCTTCGAAATCATCACCGGATCCACGACCAGGTTCACCACGTTTTGAGGTTTCAACATCTTCACGATCACTTCGACAATGGCGGCCGAGGACAGCATTCCGGTCTTGACGGCGGCCACGTCGAAGTCGTCGAAGACGGCATCGATCTGCGAGGCGATGATGGCCGGAGGCAATTCGAGGACATCGGTCACTTCTTCCGTATTCTGAGCCGTGATCGCCGTGATGACGGACATGGCGAACACCCCGTTGGCGGACATGGATTTGATGTCCGCCTGGATCCCCGCGCCGCCGCCGGAATCCGAGCCGGCAATGGTGAGTACTTGTTTCAACGTTTTCGACATGACGATCCTTTATCTGTTGTCGTAGGGCGTTATTGTTTGCGGAGTTTCCGACGACGAGCCAGCCTTCAACCCCTCGATGGTGAAGGACGCGTCTCGTCTGGGCAACCTCTCACGAAAATGCAGCGTGAACTGAGTGGCTGCCGTCTCCGGTGAACCAGTGAACATGAGGACGGCGCGTTCTTTCCGGCGCGGGGAGAGTTCGAGTCCGCGGGCACACAGACCTTCTCGATTGTCCTCGATGCCCTGGTGCCACGTCGTTCCATGTTCGTCCGTCAGAACCGTGTCCTGCAAGTGACACAGCAGTTTCATGTCGCGGCGTGAGACGTTTTCGACGGTGAGGTCCATCTTGGCCCGGACGGTCTGCCGTTCGATCGACCTGACCACCAATTCATAGTACTCGTTCCGATGCGTCCCCACACCTGCCGGAGGGGGAGTTTCCAGAGGATTTTCAACTTTCAAGATCGGTTGCGGAGCCTCTTCCTTCTTAAAAAAGGAGTTCAAGGGGCCGGCTTTGGGCAGCATCCCGCGCGTGGCGCCGATCGGCTGGGCATCCGACGGATTGATGAGCCGTACCGTGACCTGTAGACCCTCGGGAGTTTCGGTGATCACTCCGCCCACCAATACATCGGCGCGGATCGCTTTGGCCGCACGTCGCAGGGCCTTCGCATGGGCCGAGTCCACCTGGTCCACACGCATCTTCTTCAGGGTCGAGTTCGTGAGCGTGCGATCGATCACCGTCATTTCACCGGATACCATGACCTGTGTCGCAAGTTCCTCGGCAAGGAACTGTCCGATCGGCGTCGGGCTCCCTTTGGAATCGGTGAAGTCCAAAAAGGCGAGCCGGTGTTTCTTGGCCTTGGCCGCCCCTTCAGTCACGCCGTCCGCCAATTGCTTGAGATCCTCTTCATAACTCGTCCCAGCCCGAGACGTTGCCGGATACAGGAAGAGAGTGGCGAGGCCGAGGAGCAGTACCGGAATTCCAATCATACGCATGAATGGATGTCATTATACTCGGGGCGACTTCACTGTCTAGCGGCCAGCAAAAATGGAGCGG
This sequence comes from Nitrospira sp. SG-bin1, assembly GCA_002083365.1. NCBI lineage: Bacteria > Pseudomonadati > Nitrospirota > Nitrospiria > Nitrospirales > Nitrospiraceae > Nitrospira > Nitrospira sp. SG-bin1. The sequence goes on from LVWS01000045.1 coordinate 53,451, forward strand.
GATCAAGACCGCTGTCCGGTATGGAGATCGTCAGTGTTCACCGCCTTACGACTCAGTGGAGGTGACCATTGCGGAGGCGTATGAAACCATGAACAACGGTAAGCTGCCTTTTGCGGGCTGATCAGTTTAGAAGACCGTAGTCTCTCTATACCTGTCCCTCCTTGATTGGACGACCCTGAAAGAGGATAATTTGAGTGGGAGGTCGGTCCATGCCTGTATCGCGAGCTAGAAGCTGGGTTCTTATCGGCAGTATCCATGTATTGATGGTCGGATTGCTGATCTTCCATTTCCCCACAGAAGTGGCGAAATCATTCTTGTCGCTGTTTCCACATCAACTATCGACGCCGTTTGAAGTTGAAAAAGCTCTCACGTCGGTGACAACGGAAAATATTACCACCATTTCACCTCAAGCTTCTGATGAACCTGTGTGGAGACCCTTAGTCACTCGGGTCTTCGGCATGGCGCTGATCGGACTGCCCATTTGGTACCTTTTACAACGCCGTGAACGCGAGGAGGAACTTCAGCGGCTCGACGAGGGCTGGGCTGCGCGCCTCCATGCCCGTAGCGAAGAACTTATGGCCGTCAAGAACGCACTCGTCAGCGAGGTGTCAAAACGGATGGATACCGAAGAATCGCTCGAAGCGAACAGACGGGACCTTCGACTGCTTGCCTCGCAGCTGCTTCGCCTTCAGGAGGAGGAGAGACGGCGGATTTCTCGGGATCTGCATGACGACATCAATCAACGCCTGGCGCTCTTGTCCATCGACATTGAAATGTTGGAGCAGCAGCTCTCGGACGCTCCTATCGGTACTGTCCGAACGATACATACGATTCAGAACCGTATCGTCGAGCTCTCCGAAGATGTTCGCCGCCTGGCCCATCAGTTTCACCCGTCCGTCCTTGATGATCTGGGTTTATCCATCGCGCTTCGGCGCCTCGTCGACGACTTTCAGACCCGCACCGGTATCGACGCCCAGTTCATAGGAAAGGATATACCACAACACTTGGCGCAAAGCCTCGTCACCTGCTTGTACCGCGTCGCACAAGAAGGCTTGGCGAATATTTCTCGTCATGCCAAGGCCAAGAACGTCCGCGTCGACCTTCGACGAGTGGAAAACGGCCTTCAGCTTATGGTGAGCGACGATGGAGTGGGATTCGACGTAAATCGTGACGGCGGCCGGCGAGGAAGCCTCGGTTTGTTGAGCATGAAGGAACGCGTCTCCTTGGTTGCTGGGTCCTTCGATATACAGTCGACACTGGGGCAGGGAACACGTATCTGTGCCTGGGTGCCGTTCAAACAGGAGCGTGCATGAGCAAGCCCCGCGTACTCTTGGCGGACGACCATGCTTTAGTGCTGGAAGGGTTCAAAAAGCTGCTGGAAGAACATTGTCAGATCGTAGGTTCCGCGGAGGACGGTCGGTCTTTGCTGGATGCGGCGAAACGATTGCGGCCGGACCTCGTAGTCTTGGATATTTCGATGCCCAGACTGAACGGCCTTGATGCGGCCCGTCGTTTGCGAAAGATGCTCCCTCAGGCTCGTTTGATTTTTGTGACTGTCCATGCAGATCAGGACTATGTCAATCAAGCCTTCAAGGCTGGGGCATCCGCCTACCTGCTGAAACGGTCGGCGGGGTCTGAGCTGTTACAGGCCATTGATGCGGTGATGAAGGGCAACTACTACGTCACCTCATTGATTGCAAAAAATCTTGTCCAATCAGCGATCTCCGACACTGAGCCGGACACTGACGGCGAGGGGCGCTTGCCGGTGCGACAGCGAGAAATCTTACAGCTCGTGGCCGAGGGGCTGACTCTCAAAGAAATCGCTTCAACGCTTGGTTTATCTCCCAAGACGGTCGAGTATCACAAGTCGAAGCTGATGGAACAGCTGGGTCTCCATACGACGGCTGAACTGACCAAATACGCCCTCGCCCACGGCCTCACTTCTTCATCCGAATAACCGATTCCATTTCCCTGCTTTCCTTGCCGTTCCATCCAGTGGAATTTCCTTACATCCTTTAGGCAAGTGCCTTATGGCACACGAAGCGGTGCTTTGTTAGATCTTAGACGGGTTGGCCGCTCTTTCAACGAAAGGAGGCATTGTTCACGGCGGCTAGGGGTTAGGGAAGGAGCATTGTCCGAAAAAGGGGGTCTAAGCATGGCATCACCTCAGACAGCAACAACACATGATAAGGGGTATGACATCTCGCAGTGGTACGATTCGAAGCCGGTGAAGATCGGCTGGTTGGCGATGTTAGGGATCGGGGTATTTTGGGTGCTGTATCAGCGGGCGTTCGGGTACTCGCACGGGTTGGATTCGATGACCCCGGAATTTGACTCGGTGTGGATGGGGCTGTGGCGGTTTAACATCTTGGCCAATGCCGTCTTCTTTGCCGTGACCATCGGGTGGATCTGGGTGACGCGGGATCGGAACCTGGCGAACCTGGACCACAAGCTGGAGCTGAAGCGGTACTTTTACTGGATGGGGTGGTTGGTGTGTTACATCTGGGGGGTGTACTACGCGGGCAGCTACACACTGGAGCAGGATGCGGCGTGGCATCAAGTGATCATCCGGGACACGAGCTTCACGGCGAGCCACATCGTGGCGTTCTACGGGACGTTCCCGCTGTACATCACGTGCGGGGTGGCGAGCTATCTGTATGCACAGACGCGGTTGCCGCTGTATAGCCAAGCGACCTCGTTCGCTTTAGTCGCGGCGATAGTGGGGCCGATGTTCATTCTGCCGAATGTCGGACTCAACGAGTGGGGCCATGCGTTCTGGTTCGTGGATGAGCTGTTCAGTGCCCCGTTGCACTGGGGCTTTGTGACGTTGGGCTGGTGCGGGTTGTTCGGGGCGGCCGGGGGCGTGGCGGCGCAGATCGTGAGCCGGATGTCGAACTTGGCGGACGTGATCTGGAACAATGCGCCGAAGAGCATCCTGGATCCGTTCCCCAGCCAGGTGGGCCCGGGGTCGAAGACGGTCTACTAAAGCGACCCGCAAGCGGGTTAGGACGGCCCGGAACTCCCGTGGAGAGAGTTCCGGGCCCAACTATGTCTCGGAGGATTCATGAAGACGGAGAAGCGAGGCGTCATTTTGGTCGGTCACGGCGGCATTCCGAAGGGATGCCCACAGGAACTCGTCACCAAGTTAAAACGATTGGAAGCACAACGGCGTGCGGCAAAGCTTCCTCCATCCGCGGAGGAGCTCGACCTTGATACCAAGATCCGCCAATGGCCGAGAACCGCCGAAACGGATCCCTACCAAGCCGGTCTTGAAACAGTAGCGGCGCGCCTTAGGCCTCAACTCGACGGCGCCCTCTTTGCCGTCGCGTACAACGAATTTTGTGCTCCGACATTGGAGGCATCCGTCGAATCGCTGATCAAGCAAGGAGCGACGCACATTACCGTGACAACAACGATGTTTACACCAGGCGGGTCCCATTCGGAAGTGGAGATTCCAGAAATTCTCGATCATCTGCGGCCGAAGTACCCAGATGTCACCCTCCGTTACGCCTGGCCATTCGATCTTGAGCTGGTGGCGAACACACTAGCTGAGCAAATCCGACGGTTTTCCTAATCCATTCGGCATGAAAAGACATGTCATAGGCTGGCCACCCGGTGTAGAATGCAGGCCAGCAGCGGTCACTGCCTGATGGAGGAAGAATGGCCACACTTCAGGAGCAACTGGCACAAGCATTTCACGAGACGCAGTCGTTCAAATGGAATCGTGACAAGGGATTCAAGCTCGCATCCGGCGAGATCAGCCCTTTCTATGTCGATTGCCGTGCCCTCATGGCCCATCCGGAAGCACGTCGTCTCGTCGCCCGACTGGCCTATGACGCTTGCACTGACATTGAATTCGATTGTCTGGGCGGCCTCGAACTCGGAGCCATCCCGATTGCCGTGACCATTTCCGATTTTGCCTGTGCCGCTTCCCATCAGCGTCTCTGGCGGACGTTCGTGGTACGTAAACAAGTGAAAGACCATGGATTGGGAAAACTGATCGAAGGCAGTATTCGCTCGGGCGATCGAGCGCTGATCGTGGACGACGTGCTGACAAGTGGTGGGTCGCTGCTGAAAGCTGTGGGAGTTGCACGAGAGGTCGGGCTTCTGGTGGATCATGCATTAGTGATCGTGGACCGCCAGGAACAGGATGGGAGAGCACGAGTGGAAAGGGAAAAAGTGCGACTGATCAGTCTCTTAACCATCGACGATCTCATGGCGACGATGAAGAAGTCTTAGACATCACTCAGATTGATTGGGCATTCCACTTCGGTTCATTTTAGTTGCACTCAAACTGGATCCCCCACCGGCGCTCCTCTACCATTTCCTGCGCTCCATCAAGCGGACTCACGACTCGAGTCCGCCCCTTGGTTTCTCCCTCACGAACAATGTCGTAGGACCTGCCGCTGCACTTCTCCTTCATGAGATCCATGGCGTCCTTGCGGAAAGCTGAAAGCATAGGGCCTTGTCCATCCTTAAACGGATAAATGACGACCCCACCCCTGTCGTGTTGCTGAACGATCTTCGCCCCGTCAGCGCAGCCCTCCGTCATCAGGCAGATCGCTGCAACTGCAATTTTCCGCCACGATCGGCTCATTACCTTGGGCTGGCTCCGATCACGGTAGGCAATGGAATATGAGTGCCGCTCCCGCCGAGCAGACTCTTCCAGGAAGCATGTTCTTGTCTGCGTATGTCTTTTTCCCATAACGCCTCCAAAATGCGGACATCCGAGGACGACCCGCCGTCCATTGCCATCGCTTGGCGCACAGCAGGGAACGCATCTTTGAAACATTGACCCATGTCGTAGAGACGGACGACGCCGAGGCTCTTGAAGAGAAGAATGTGTCCGGCCACAGTTTCGGCGACAATCGTCTGATAGGCATGTTTGCCGCTCTCGCGGACGCGGATCTTGCCTGCCAGATCTAAAAGCATCAATGCCTGTGCCGCTTCACGATAGTGAGGTTGCTCTTCGTCAAAACTCTCCGCATTGAGATCGAGGATCCGCGCCTTCTTCAACCCAGAGGCAATGGGTTCGGCTACAAACAACCCCTGCCAGGATGCGTGACGTCGACTTCCTAATGAACGTCCGTCCTTGTACAGAAGACCCAGATACGCAAAGTTCTCGCGGAACAATCCGGCGTTAAATAGCACATGATGACCGGTCCGCTTCTGCCATTCATCGATTTTGGGAGGCGTGGAAAGTCCTTCTTGAGCGTAATGATGAACTGTGAACTTTGTATGTTCGGGATCCATTTCGATGACCAGTAAGGACGGCACGGTAGGACAAGCGTCGCCTGGATTCCACACCGAGACCGTCAGACCATCAGAAAGGCGCTCCCAGGAGATATCCTGGGCTGGACAGAGGTCGGGCAGGAGAATGCCGCATAGGAGGAGGAAGCGCACGGTCCGCCTGGTTCCTTCGAACCATCGGTCTCTATTCATGCCGGTCCCCGCCGATACCCGATCATTCACCGCGAGCAGACAAGTGAGGACGGCACACGGTTCAGGATCACTTGGCTCCTCGTGACTGTTCAACGGCCTCCGGTTGTTGATGGACTCTCGATCGATTTGTCGGTTTCATGTTCAAGAGCTCGCGCACACAACTTGCCAATGCTTCCGGTGTAAACGGCTTTTGCAGATAGGCACTGGCAGGGTCGCCGTTTCCGATACCAAGATCATCCGCATATCCTGAAATAAAGAGAAGCTTCAATTCCGGTTTAATCACGCGTAGATGCCTCGCCAGCTCAGTCCCGCTCATCCCCGGCATCACGATGTCCGTAAGTAACAGTTTAAGCTTCCCGATATGAGGAGTCGCCACCAGACAGGCTTCTACCCCGTTCCTTGCTTCGATGATGCGATATCCGAGCTTACGAAGTTCGTCACGAATCAGCGTACGGACATCCTCATCATCTTCTACAAGGAGAATGGTTTCATGACCCTCCACTGGTTGCAACGTTATGTTCTCATCCGTCGCTGCTTCAATCTCGCTGACAACGTGCGGGAGGTACACATCGAACCGCGTTCCGACTCCTATCTCGCTGATCACATCCAATGCTCCAGCGGCCTCGGTGACGATACCGAACACAGTCGATAGCCCAAGCCCTGTTCCCTTTCCTTCCTCCTTGGTCGTAAAGAAGGGGGCGAAAATATGCTCTTGTACCTCCGAGGACATTCCACAACCCGTGTCGGACACCGATAGCCTCACGTACTCTCCTCGCGGAACAGGACGCGCATGGTATCTGGGCGTGTGAGTGAGCACAGCCCAAGCGGTTTCGATCGTGAGCTTGCCGCCGTTGGGCATCGCATCCCTGGCGTTGACGACGAGATTCATGACAATCTGTTCGATCAGAGCAGGATCCGCTTTGATTCGAAGATCGTCCACGCTCAGTTTTAGCGTGAGCTGAATGTCCGATCCGATCAGCCTTCGGAGCATGGTTTCCACGTTACTGAGAGTGGCATTCAAGCTCACAACTTTCGCTCCGGAAGGCTGTTTTCTGCTGAACGTGAGCAATTGGCGTATCAGGACCCTCGCTCGATCCCCAGCCTTCTGCATTTCTTCGACCCTGCTTCTCAGCGGATGATCCGGACCCATTTCACTCAGCAGCACCTGACTATGGCCCATGATGACCGTTAACAGGTTATTGAAATCGTGTGCGAGCCCACCCGCCAGACGACCGACCGCTTCCAGCTTTTGAAGTTGCCGAAGTTGCATTTCACTTTGCAGAAGCGCTTCCTCCGCCTGCCTCCGTGCCGCCCGTGCTTGTTGTTCTCCCAGTACCCGCCGCACCGATGGGGCAAGTCGACCAATTCCTTCTTTAGAAATGCAATCCGTCGCACCGCGCCGCACTTGCTCTACGCACTGTGTTTCCGTAAGCCCAGCCGTGACAAAGATAAACGGTATGTCCGGAGACAACTGGCGGGCCAGCTCCAGAGCGCCGCCTTCATCAAACTGAGGAAGGTCGAATTCGGCTAAGACCAGGTCCACCGAGCCATCGTTCAAGGCCGCCGTAAAGGCACGGCGCGTCTCTACACGTCGTATCACACAAGGAAGACCCTCATCCGTCAACAGCGCTTCTATGTGATCGGCATCCTGTAGGCTAGCTTCGAGATGCATTACTCGTAGCGGAGTCGTCATGGCATGGCGGGTCAATTTGTGGGACGACAGCTTTCAGGAGGAGGTTCATTGACGAGTCCCCAGAACGTTCCCAACTCCTTGACGGCGGACAAGAATTTATGAAACTCCACGGGCTTGACGACATAGGCATTCGCCCCCAGCGCATAGCTCTCGGTAAGGTCTCGTTCTTCTCGCGACGAGGTCAGCATGACGACGGGAATGGGACGAAGATTGACGTCCGCCTTGATCGTCCGCAAGACTTCAAGTCCGTTTACTTTCGGCATCTTCAGATCAAGGAACACCACGGCAGGGTTTCCTCTCAAGCGTGACTTGAATTGTCCGCGGCAATACAAATAGTCCAACACTTCGGCTCCGTCACGGCACAAGACGACTTTGTCGGAGATGTGCTCAGCCTCCATCGCCGCCAAAGCCAGTTCGGCGTCCCGCGGGTTATCCTCGGCGAGGAGGATCGGTTTGGCTGCTGTCATGCGTCAAGCCTCCTTCCCGGGAGCAGTATATAGAATGTCGCGCCCTTGTCCGGCGCACCTTCCGCCCAGGTCCGTCCACCGTGGCGATGAACGATCCGACGAACGTTGGCCAAGCCAATACCGGTTCCTTCGAATTCGTCGGAACGATGTAATCGCTGGAACACTCCGAACAGTTTAGGGGCGTATTGCATATCGAACCCTACGCCATTATCACGGACGAAAACGATGACTTCTGTAGAGCTGGGATGTTCCACGCCGATTTCAATCGTGGCCATAGGCCTCGTGCTCGTAAATTTCACGGCATTGGAGATTATATTCATAAATACCTGTCGGAGCATGGCCGGATCACCCTGTACTTCAGGCAGTGACGCGATTGTCCATGATATTGCCCGTCCTTGCAAGTCCAAGCGGAGATCGGAAAGGATATTTTTGATCAATTGATCCAGATGGACGGTTGTGTGAAGCATCTCTTGTCGACCCATGCGAGAAAACACCAGTAAGTCATCGATCAGCTGCCCCATTTGTTTGGCGGAGTCGGAAATCGTCTGCAAATACCGAGCAGCTTTGTCGTTCAGGGATTGCTCGACCGACTTCCGCAAGAGCGAGGCATAGCCGTCGATGTGACGCAATGGCGCGCGTAGGTCGTGAGAAACCGAATAGCTGAACGCTTCCAGTTCCTTGTTCGCCGCCTCCAGGAGCTCTCCTCGGCGTTGTAGCTCTCCGGCGACACGTCGCCGTTCCGTGATGTCGTGTCGAATGAGGTAGTACACCCATGCCAAGAGAACCAGTTGCAACAATGCACCGATGCCGAGGAGGATAATGGTATTCCTAGTCCCGGCGGCCGATTCCACGATGCGTCGTGCGACGGCTTGCCGCTCATGCCAATCCATTTCCCCAATGATGTGATGAATGACCCCGAGCTCGCGCTTTCCAGCTCCTTCGAAGGCCATTTTTTTCACGGCTTGGAAGCCCCCCTCCTGGAACTGGGCGATGGCTTTTGATTCGGCATTCAGTTGCCGATCCATCATCCGATCGAGGAGTCTGACCCGTTGCTGTTGCTCGGCCGACTCATGGACCAAATTTTCGAGATACCCCACGAATGCCGGCCTTTGCTTCATGACCCTCTTGTGGGCCTCCAAGTACGACTCTTCTCCCGTCACCAGGTAGCGTCGATGCGCATCCTCGGCTTCGCTCATCGCGGCATCGATCGTATTCAGAAGTTGAATGAGATCGTGGCTACGGCCATCCAACCCACGATTGGTAAGCAGGATGTTCATGTTTTGATAGGATATCGCGCTGACGATAAGGATCCCGACGAACACCAGGCTGAAACCGGCCAAAACACGTTGCTCGATGGTCAGCTTCTGAAACCATGCCACTGAAGCATGCCAGACACTTGATGAACCTGCGGGAGCTGCTGCTGGCGATGCAGACCTCTCAGCCGCTAGGAGAGGAGCTGGTGAGTCATGATTGGAGGCTGATTCCATCGATCAAGACGACTGGCATCACGATACCGCAGTGATCGTACGGAAGCCATACAACGAAGTCTGTTCTCGCGTAAAGTCATGATGATTGTAGCAGAACTCTTGGACGGGGGAAGCAGAAAACTAACTACCAAGCGGGGGCCCGGACGGAACGGCAACAGCCGAAGGACCGACAAAATTCGCAAACATGAGCGTCGCGTTGACTACCCAGTCCGTGAACGGTTGCGGATATATGCCGATCACCAACGTTCCGGCTAAACCGATATAGATCACGGTCTTCATTGCTCCCGAAATCGCGATAGGAGAGGGGTCCAGCGGCTCATTGATGTACATCTGTTTGACGACGATGAGGTAGTAGTACATCGATATCACGATGTTGATCAGTCCCACGGCGATCAGTACATAGAGCCCCTCTTTGATGGCCGCGACGAAGATGTAGAGTTTGCCGATAAACCCGGCCAGCGGCGGCACACCGGCCAGGGACAGGAGGAACAGCAACATCGAGAACGCCAGAAACGGTGACCGTCTGTTCAAACCACGGTAGTCTTCGATTTCGTCTCGCCCAATGGCTTGGCTGACCGCGATCACGACGGCGAAGGCTCCGATATTGGCGAACAGATAGGCGAGAAGATAGAACAGAATGGCATCGCTTCCCATTTTGGTGCCTGCCGCAAGCCCGATCAACACATTCCCTACTTGAGCAATGCCCGAATAGGCCAGCAACCGTTTGATGTTGCGTTGGGCAATGGCCACGATATTGGCGTAGGTCATCGATAAGATCGACACCGCCACCAATAAGGACACCCATAACGGCTTGAACGTGCCCAACGCCACCAGGAAAATGCGGAGCAAGATCGCAAAGGCCGCCGCTTTTGGGGCGATCGACAAAAAGGTCGTTATGGGAGTCGGAGCTCCGTGGTAGGTATCGGGAATCCAGGCGTGAAATGGGACGGCGCCGATTTTAAATCCCAGAGAAGCAAAGATCAGCAGAAAGCCGATGATTAAACCGGGTGTCGCCTGGGCCGTCGTCATGTCTGAAAAGACTAGCTTGCCGGTTTCTCCGTAGACGAGGCTAATCCCGTAGGCCAGTAACCCCGCGGCAAAGACGCCCAAGATAAAAAACTTGAGCCCGCCTTCGTTTGAAGCCAAATCATCACGCAGATACGACACCAGCACATAGAAGCCAAGCGTAGCAAACTCCAGGCTGACGAAGACCGACAATAGATCGTTGGCGGAGGCCATGAACATCATGCCGAGTGCCGCCATGACGACGAGACAGTAATATTCCCCTCGGAATAGCGTGAATCGATTGACGTACTCGATCGAAGCGAGGATGACGAGAATCGTCGCGGCTAGGATAAAGATTTTGAAAAAGATCGCCATGCGATCCAGCACGAACATGTTGCCGAAGAGGGTGCCGGAAATATGATTGAGGTCGAACCAGCCCAAACATCCGAGTGTGACTGCCAGACCGGCCACACTAAGATAGGCCAGTCGCTCCTTGGGGAGGCGCGGAAGAGAGAAATCGACGATGAGGACCACGCAAAGCCAGCAGGTCAGAACAATTTCCGGCAATAAGAGCAGAAGATCGGAGAAGGCGAGGTTCAGCGAGAATGTCATTCGCTCATCCTCCCTGAAACATCCGTAGGCAGGCGTGGGAGCTTGTTGGCGGCAATCGAAGCACCCTCCGGTGTTTCAAGGATGATGTCCTCCCGCCCCGTTCCTACCCCGTCATCGTCGGTTTGGGCAACAGGAACCACCTGCGTAATCCTCGCAACCAACGGATCCACCCCGGAACGAACCACTTCGTACAAATGCATCGGAAAAATCCCAAACCCGATGCTGATCGAAATCATGATCAATAAGGGCAGGCGATCGACCGGAGAAATCGCATCATGCGCATGACTGTACTTTTGATTCATCGGCCCGTAAAAAAGTCCGCGCATCATTTTGAACAGGTACGCCAAAGTCAGCACGATACCTAACATCGCAACAATGACTTGCAGAGGGTACTTGTTCCAACTGCCGACGATGATCATGATTTCCGCGATAAAATTCACCGTACCCGGCATCCCGATCGACGCCATACAAGCGACGATGAAACATGCTGAAATGAATGGCATTTTGTTCGAGAGACCGCCCAAGGAGGGGATGTCGCGCGTATGGGTCTGATCATAGACCCACCCAGCCATCGCGAAGAGCATGCCGGTCGCCATCGCATGGGCGAACATGTAGATGACGGCGCCGCTCAAGCTAATGTAATTCAACGCCGCCATACCGAGAAATACATAGCCCATGTGACTGGAACTGGAATAGCCGATCACGTATTTTGTGTCTTTGGCGTAAAACGCTACGAAGCCGCCGTAAATGATGCTGAACATGCAAAGAACGGCCGCGATCGGCATCAGCTCCCTGGTCGTTTCAGGGAGAATTTCGAAGGCCACCCGGATAATGGAAAAATGCCCCAGCTTCATCAAGACCCCCGCATGAAGCATGCTCGTGGCCGCAGGGGCGGCTGCATGGCCGACCGGAGACCACGAGTGCAGGGGCCATAGCGGAGCGATCGAGGCAAAACCGAAGAACACCAATACCCAGATGATCTTGTCCAGCGTTGTGCCAAGCATCGGGATATTCATGAGATTCGCCTGTTCACGCAACACCAGAATATCGAAGGTGTTCAGGCCGGAATATTTATAGATCAGGAGAATGCCCATGAGCGCAACGACGGCGAACGCGGACAGAAACAGCACCAGTTTCATCGCCGCATATTCTTTGCTGTTCGATCCAAAATTCAGGATGAAACCGACCGAGTCACGCAGTTTGAGCCCCTCGGGGTCGGTCATCTCCAAATACTTCTTGGTGTGGCTGCCCCACATGCCCAACAACAAATACATCGGAATGACGGACATCTCGTAGAAGAAATAGAGGAAGAACAAGTCGAGGGACATGAACACGCCGATCGTGGCGGCAGCCAAAATCAGCAGCCAGATGTAAAACTCCTTCGTCCGGTCCTTGATGTGCCACGAGACGAAGATGCCGGCGAACAGCAAGATCGTCGAGGCCAAAACGAGCGGGGTCCCGATTCCATCGACGCCGAGGTATAATGAAATGCCGAGCTGCCTGGACCACTCGAACTTTTGGACAAACTGGAATCCGCCCTTCACCGGATCGTATGCGTAAAAGAGATAGAGCGACGCGATCAGCGACACAAACGCCGCACTGGCGGCGACGCTTCGCACGAGCAATGGCTGTCGATTGGAGATAAAAATCAACGCCAAGGCCCCCGCAAACGGGGCAAACAGGATATAGAGCAGTGTGGACTCTCCCATTGCGCGACCTAATACCTTCTTCCGGATTGGCTGGCTTCGAGTGACACCCTGGTCTCCTGAGAAACTCGATCAACGAGTGCTTGAACGGATCCATTCATGATTCGTAAGAACGGCGATGGATAGAGCCCAATCCAGAGAATCATGATGGACAGTGACACGACAATGATCTTCTCGCGCGGTTGCAGGTCGCTCATCGTCCCCTTCACTGCAGCACCCAACGGACCCATCATTGAACGTTCGTAGTACCACAGAAAGTATGCAGCGCCGAAAATCACCCCCAGAACTGCAATGGCACCGAACCACCATTTGGCTTTGAACGCCCCCAGCAGGATGAGAAACTCGCCGACAAAACCGTTGGTGCCCGGAAGCCCGATCGACGCCAACCCGATAATGAGGAAGAAGGTCGCCAGAAGAGGAACTTGTTTCGCCATCCCTCCGAACGCGGACAACTGAGTCGTCTGCTGCCGAGAGTAGAGAAACCCGGCGATAAAGAAGAGCCCTGCGGTGCTGAAGCCCAGATTGATCATCGTCAGCAAGCCGCCCTGCAAACCTTGATAGTTCAGAGCGAACAATCCCACCACGACAAAGCCAAGATGGCTGACGCTGCTATAGGCCAACAACCGCCGAAAATCGGCTTGGACCAAAGCCATCCACGCTCCATAGAGAATCGCGCAGAGCCCGAGCACGATCACAACCATGACAACCGTTTCGCTTTTCGACGCATCCGGAAGCAGGGGAATACTGAAACGCATAAAACCGAACGTGCCTAGTTTCAAACCCGCCAAGACCACGGCCATTCCAATCGGCCCTTCCAACAGTGCATCCGGCAGCCACGTGTGGAAAGGGAACACCGGTGCTTTGAACGCAAACCCCAGGAACATCAGCCAAAAGATGACGAGTTGCTGGGAGACCGGAATCGGTACCGTCAAGAGGTCGAGTAGATCAAACGAGTAGGTTTGATCCGTGTGATGCAGCGAAGCCCATTGATGGTAATTGATATTCAGCAATGCGATGCCGACCAGCATGAAGACGCTGCCCAACAGCGTATAAATGACGAACTTCAGCGCGGCATAGTGACGCTCGGCGCCCCCTCCCCACAGCTTGATGAGGAAGTAGCTGGGAATCAGCATGAGTTCCCAGAACACGAAGAACAGGATCAAATCCAGCGACACGAAGACGCCCATCGTCGTCGTTTCGAGCGCCAACAGACACATCATGTAGAGTTTGACTTGATGTCGGATCGTGTCCCACGAGTAGACCACCACCAAGACCGTCAGAAAGGCCGTGAGCCCGACGAACAAGACGCTGATCCCATCGACGGCGAGGTGGTAGCTGATGCCTAACGCCGGAATCCATCGGACACGTTCAGTGAATTGCATGGCGGCCGTTTCCGGCACAAACCGCAGTAAGACAAACACCGCGAGGGCAAGCTCCACCAGCGCGATGGTGAGAGCTGAGGTCCGGACCATGTCTTCTTCGTCGAACAGCCACAATACGGCCGCCCCGACAACGGGGAGGAATAAAATACAGGACAGAATCGGGAATCCAGCTGTGAGTTCTTCGAGCATAACCGCAGTCCGGTCTGGTGACGACTACATCTGAGCGAACAATTGGACGACGAGGACTAGGAGGAAGAGTCCCGCCACGATGATGGCGGCATAGTGATGGACCATTCCACTTTGCATCTTCCGGCCTTCGCGGGCCGCGAGATGGTTTCCATAGCCGATGACATTGAGTCCGGCGTAGACGACATATTTCTCGATCCATGTGGAACCGGAGGCCCCCCAGTCGGCGAGCCGTCCCACGCCACGCACGATACCGTCGATGATCCTACGATCGAACCAATCCAGTCCCGCTCCCAGACGTTTGAGCGGTTCGACAAGAAGACGATCGTAAAGTTCATCCACATAATACTTGTTCAATAAGATGCGATAGGCACCGGCAAACTTCTCCGCCCACCCGTCCGCCGTCATCGGGCTCACGGCATAGAGGAAATGTGCGAGTCCCCATCCGACCAAAGCAATGACAATCGCGATGCTCATCAACAATATCGTCAGGCCGGCACCGGCTTCCGGCTCATTCCCCGACCCCACGACTGGTCCCAAAAATCCATGGAGCCACCCATGCTCGGGAGGAAACCCCAAGATCAATCCGCCCACGATCGAAAGGAACGCCAGGACCACCAAGGGACCGACCATGATCATCGGCGATTCGTGCACGTGCTCGGCAGTATGATGATCCATGCGAGAAGCACCGTAGAACGTCAGATACGTCAAGCGGAACATATAAAACGATGTCATCAGCGCCCCGATGGCCGCCATGCCATAGAGCAGATAGTGATGATGAGTGAAGGCATGAGCCATAATTTCGTCTTTACTCCAGAACCCCGCTAAGGGAGGAAGCCCGGCAATCGCAACGGTGCCGATCAGAAACAACCGATTCGTCCATGGGATTCGGCTGCTCAGTCCGCCCATTTTTTGAATGTCCTGTTCACCCGAGAGGGCATGGATGACCGACCCAGCCGACAAGAACAACAACGCCTTGAAGAACGCGTGGGTCATGACGTGGAATACCGCCGCCGAATACGCACCGATCCCACAACCCAGAAACATGTAACCGAGCTGGCTTACGGTCGAATAGGCCAAGACGCGCTTGATGTCGGTCTGGACGAGTCCAATGGTGGCTGCAAACAAGGCGGTGCCTCCACCGACGAACGCCACGACCGACATCGCAAACGGAGAAAGGTCAAAAATCATGTGATTGCGGACAACCATATACACGCCGGCCGTCACCATCGTCGCCGCGTGGATGAGCGCGCTCACAGGCGTCGGACCTTCCATGGCATCGGGCAACCAGGTATGGAGGGGAAGTTGTGCGGATTTCCCGACTGCTCCGACGAGAAGACAGAGAGCTATGGCGGTGGCCATGTCGGGGGAGAGTTGTCCCACCTGAGCAAAGACCTTGGTATAGTCGAGGGTCTTGAAGTTGATAAAGACTAGGAAGATAGCGACGAGAAATCCCGCATCGCCGATCCGATTGACGACGAACGCTTTGGAGGCAGCCTTGGCAGCTGAGACCTTGTCGTAATAGTAGCCAATCAAGAGATAGGAACAGAGCCCGACACCTTCCCAACCGATAAAGAGCACCACATAGTTGTTCCCCATGACAAGCAGCAGCATGGAGACCATGAATAAATTCATGTAGGTGAAGAAGCGCGTGAACCCTGTTTCACCATGCATATAGCCGACGGAATAGACGTGAATGAGGAACCCCACGCCGGTGACAATCAGCAGCCAGGCACAGGTCAGAGGATCCACCAAGTAGGCGAAATTGATCGCGAGGTCGCCTCCGAAGATCCACTGGTAAACAACGACTTCATGCGAAGCTCCCGTGCGCATGACATCGGTGAAGACGCCGACCGTGCAGAGGAACGAGAAACCGACCGACCCCCAAGCCAATCGATGGGCGATATCATGAGAGTAGCGGTGTCCGAACAGTCCGTTCAGAAGGACGGCCAGCAGCGGAAAAACTGGAATCAATTTGATGAGAAGGTCTGTCAATTCAGACACAGTACCGTGCCATTCTGAGGATGCTTAGTTAGCCAACCATGCTGCACGGAGCCGGATCCTAAAGCGTACTCTTGGATGGTACGTTGAGGGGTACGAGCCACCGACTGCACCGTTGGATGTGAGGGCCCACATCCTGTTACCACTTTAATAGGTTCATTTCATCCACATTCGTGGAAATCTTGCCTCTGAACACGACGATAATGATGGCCAACCCGACGGCCGCTTCGCCCGCGGCAATGGCGATGATAAACAGCGCGACCAGTTGTCCGGCCATAGATTCCAAATAGTGCGAAAAGGCGACCAAATTGATATTGGCCGCATTCATCATGATTTCGACCGACATCAGAACAATGATGAAGTTCCGCCGGATGAGCACCCCTAAGAGCCCCGTCATAAAAAGGACGGCGCTGACGGCTGTATAGGCTGACAACGGAATCATGACCGCTCTCTCTCCGCGTCCAGCGGCTTAGGCGTCTTGGCCAGGACGATGGCGCCGATGATGGCTCCGAGCAGAAAAATGCCCACGATCTCGAACTGTAAGAGATGGTCACTGAACATTTTGATGCCCACGGCGTAGGTGTCGCCGTCTTGCAGCACGACACTGGCCGGGGTATCCCCCTTTGCCCCATCAAAGGGAGACCGCAGGAGGAGGTAGAGAACATAACTGGCCCCCAAGACAGCAGGTCCGAGAATATACAGGGCCGAAGGATGAAAATACCGTTCATCCGTCTTGAGATTCATCAACATCAACACAAAGAGGTACAGCACCAGAATAGCCCCAACATAGACAATCACCTGCACGGCCCACAGGAACTCCGCGTTGAGGAGGATGAACAGGCCGGACACGTGCATGAGCAGCACGAGCAGGGATAAGGCACAGTGAACAGGATGACGTAACGCCACCGTTAGAACACCGGCGGCAATGCTCACCAACGCGAAATACACGAAAAACATTCCGACCATGCGTGCGGCTCAGCTCAGATGTTTGGGAAGCGGTTGGGTCGACTTCTGTACCGACTGCGGAAAATAGTAGCGGTACTCGCGGCTCTGTTCGACGTTTTTCTCTTGGTTGTGCGCGTACAAATATTTTTTCCCATCCTCGAGGTGGCGCTCACCGATGTCATACAACCGCTTTTTGTCGAACAGCAGACTGCGTTTGTCGTGGGTTGAATATTCGTACATCTTGGTCATCGCCAGCGCGTTGACCGGACAGGCCTCAACACAATAGCCGCAGAACACACACTTCGTGATATCGATATAAAATTCGCTGGCATAGCGCTGGAGCGGGCGGGCGGTATCCTCGGCGCTGACCACTTTGATGCAATGCGAAGGACAGGCGGCTTCACATAGATCGCACCCGACACACCGTTCGCGTCCATCATCGTATCGAAGTAAGCCTAGCGCTCCCCGATGTGTATCCGGGATCGTTCGTTGTTCGCGCGGATACTGAAAGGTCATCGGTCGATGAAGCATGTGCCGAAACGTGACCTTCATCGCATCCCAAATCTCATAAAACAACGCGGCATGAAGGATTTTCTTGGTCAGCGCGGCGACACTCATCGTAGCTCCTCGTTAGAACGCAGGCATTCCTTACGCCTCTTCAACGCTCACCCACATCTGCTTGAACGACGGGACGCCGGTCGTGGAATCAACCGACACGGTCATCAAATCCTTCACTGGAGGTTCGTTAAAGTGTTCAGGGAAAAAACAGGTGCCAGGTGCGATGGACTGATCCGGCTGCACTCCCAGCTGAAGAGAGCCACGATCCGACGTTACACGCACCTTCGCACCGTCTTGCAACCCAAGGCGTTCCATATCTTGTATATTCATCCGCAGCTTGCCGGTATTCGGGGCAATCTTGACGAGTCCAGGCGCTTGCGTGGACAGTTTTCCGGAATGCACCAATAGCTGTCCCATCAAGAGGGAAAAGGGGCGCCTGTTCTCTCCCGATGACGGAGTCTGTTGATAACGGACTTTGACTTCCGCTCCATAGTCATTGGACAAATATTGGTCAGGAACCGGCATCACTTTTCGTGGTTGTCCGAGATTGTAGTATCCGGGCAACAGCTTCATGATCTCGGCCTGAATATCATTGGCGGATTGATACTCCCACCGGCACCCCATGGCATTCGCCAAGGCTGTCATGATGTGCCAGTCCGGTAAGCTCTCTCCGAGTGGATCCATGGCTTGGCGAACTCGAAGGACTCGACCTTCCAGGTTCGTAAACGTGCCGTCCTTCTCCGCATAGCTACAGGCGGGAAGGACAAAATGAGCCAATTTCCCCGTATCAGTCAAGAAAGGATCCTGCACGATCAACAGCTCGAGTCGTTCGAGAGCGGCCCGGACCTCCATCGAAGCCGGAAGAGTCGCGAGCGGATTCTCGCCCAAAATGTACAGGGCCTTAATCTGTCCGCTCTTGCACCGCTTCAGAATTTCAACGAGATGGGCGCCTGATCGGACAGGTGGCAGGGATGCGTCCCAAGCTTTGGCAAAACGCTCTCGTGCTGCGGGGTCGTCAAAGCGAGCCTGTCCCGGAAGGAACTCAGGCGCCGCCCCCATATCAACAGCCCCTTGTTCGTTCGGCTCCTCCGTCACGGTGTTCACACCGCAACCGACTCGACCGAGTTTGCCGGTGATCCAGGCAAGATCCATCAACTTTAAGACATTCTGATAACCGTTCGTTCTTCTGACAATTCCTTCCGCGCACAGGATGATCGATCTCGGCGATTCGGCAAAAATAGCCGCGATTTCTCTGAAGGCCTCCACCGAAAGACCGGTGTGAGCCGACACTTGCTCCAATGACACATTCGCCACCGCGCTTCTGAGTGCCTCAAACGCCTGAGGATGTTTCCCGGTACTTTCTTCATCAACCAAATCTTGGTCGATGGTCGCCTTGACCAACCCGTCGATCACGGCTCCTTCCGTCCCCGGCTTGATCAAAAACGGATGGGATGCCAACTTCGCAATGTTAGTGATGGCGCTGTCCAGCGTCACCACCTGAGCTTTATAGACTCGGATAGCTTCCTTGATTCGCACGGCGGTCAAGGGATTCGTCTCGGTGATATTGGAACCGATCAAAATGATCGCCTTTGCCTTCGTCAGATCTTCCCAATCATTCGGCGTTCTTCCCAGTCCAACGGCATGCTTGGACGCAAGGACAAAGTTCATATGGCCATAGCGTGCACTGCTATCGAGCTGGTTGGTCCCAAAACCGGCTCGCATAAGCTTCTGAAACAAATACAGCTCTTCATTCGTACACCGAGCCGTGACAAGCCCGGCAATGGCATCGGCCCCGTCTTTGGTCTTGATTTCGGCAAGCTTGTCCACGAGCAGATGCATCGTTTCCAACCAGGGTTTCTGCACCAACTGACCGCCCTCGCGAACCAACGGCTGCGTAAGCCGGCTTTTACCGTCCAGATATTCAAACCCGAAACGTCCGCGGACGCAGAGCCCGCCGTGCCCCTTGGCCGTTTCCGAACGGTCTCCCCACTTATTCTTCCAGGATAACGGCGATGTCACGTGGATCACTTCTTCATCCTTCGTTTCCAGGTGGAGTTGGCAACCGTCTCCGCAGTAGTTGCAGGTCGTCGTCGTCGTCTTCATCTGCCACGGTTTATACAGATACTTGGAAAACTTGTTTGTGATGGCGCCAACCGGACAGACCGCCAAACAGTCTCCACAGAATTCACAATTCAAAGCCAGGTCGCCCTTCGCGACGACCTGGTTGAATCCCCCCTTTTTCATGAACTGCAAGGCGTCGATCATCAGGACATCCTTGCAAACATTGATGCATTCCGCGCAGGCGATGCAGCGATTCATGTTAAAGTCGAGCACAGGACTGCGCGTATCTTCCGGAATAAATTTTTGCTTGGCATTGGCCAGATTAGTCACGCCATGCTGGAAGGCCATATCTTGAAGTTCACAATGGCCGTCCGCATCGCAGACCGGACAATCGAGCGGATGCACGGAGAGATGCTTTTCGACAGCTTTCTTGCGGGCGAGAAAGAGATCCTCCCCTTCAGTGCGGATCACCATTCCGGCCGTTGCCTTGGCGGTGCAGGATCGCACGGGGGCTTTCTTCCCCTCTTGCATCACGAGGCACATCCCACAGGAACCGAACGGGTCGAATGTGTAGTGATAACACATGGCAGGGATGATCTTGCCCGTCATCGAGATGACGTCATAAAGCGAGACCCCGTCCTTCGCCGTCACAGCTTTTCCGTCGATCGTTAATTCGATCGTAGCGGCTTCAACGTCGGGATTTGTAGCCGGCTTCAAACCCATGGGTCTTCTCCACGAATGGGGAAAAGGTAAAGCAAATTCCTGTTCTTACCTTTCACTTTCGCATCTCATGTTTCGTCTTTATCTGTCACACTCACCCATCACGACATCGTACGTCCCGAAGATGGTGCAGGCATCCGAGATCATATACCCTCTGGCCATATGATCGAACGCACCCATATGGATGAAGGAAGGAGCACGGATCTTCAATCGATAGGGTTTTCCTCCCCCCGTACTGACAATATAAAACCCCAGTTCCCCTTTGTGTGCCTCCGTGCCGCAATAGATTTCTCCCGGAGGAGCGTCGAATCCTTGGGAAAAAAGCTTGAACTGTTGGATCATCGACTCCAGGTTCGTAAAGACGCGTTCTTTCGGTGGCAGGGTCACGCTCGGAACATCCGCCATAATCGGCCCCTCTTGCATCTGTTCAAGACATTGCCGAATGATCTTGACGCTCTCATAGAGCTCCATCACCCGAATCCAGTAGCGATCGTAGGTATCCCCATTCTTCCCGACAGGCACGCTGAATTCGCACTTGGGATAGGCGCTATAGGGCTCGTATTTGCGAAGGTCATAGTCCACTCCGGATCCACGAAGAACCGGTCCGCTTAACCCAAAATTTACGGCATCTTCGGCGGAAATGACCGCGACGCCTTTCGTGCGCCCAAGCCAAATGCGGTTTCGCTCCAGAAATACCTGATATTCGTCGATCTTCGGTGGAAAATAGTCGAGGAACTGTTTGAGCTTGTCGATCAACGATGGCGTCAGGTCTCGCTCAACGCCACCGATTCGATACCAACTGGTCGTCAAACGGGCCCCGCACAGCTCGTCGAACCAATCGAGCAGGATTTCCCGATCCCGGAAACAATAAAAAAAGACGGTCATGGCGCCAATATCAAGGGCCTGAGCGCTCAACCAAAATTGATGTCCAATGATGCGCTGCACCTCGGCTACAATCGTCCGCAAATACTCAGCCCGCTCCGGCACCTGTAAGTTCAAGAGCTTCTCGACGGCGCGGCAATAGGCGAAGTTGTTGTACATCGCGCAGACATAGTCGAGCCGATCCGTATGAGGAATAAACTGATGATAGGTGCCTTCTTCCGCGAGCTTTTCGACTCCACGGTGGAGGTACCCCATCACTGGTGTGGATTTCACCAACCGTTCACCCTCCAATTCTAAGATCACCTTGAGAACTCCGTGCGTGCTGGGATGTTGCGGTCCCATGTTGAGCAGGAGTTCCTCTGTTCTCAAGGTCGGAAGCGTCTCGCTCTCCGGATGTTCCGGATTGATTTTATAAACGGTGGTTCTTTGATCTTCGAATGCCATGCCGGTAGAACACCTATCGTGGAACTTCGTCCAGAAAATCAAATGTGTCTCGCCACCCTTTGCCGCGGAGCGGAAAATCCTTACGCAAAGGATAGCCCTCGGTATAGTCGTCCGGCATCAAAATACGGCGAAGATCGGGATGATTTCGAAACCGGATGCCCATCATGTCGAAGACCTCGCGTTCCATGAAATCGGCGCCTTTCCAAAGATCCGTCAGAGAATCCACGACGCAATCCGATTCAGGCACGCGGGTCTTGAGTCGAATGCGATGCCGGTTCCGCATGGAGTAAAACTCCCACACAACTTCGAATCGCTCCTCGTCGTCTGGCCAATCCACTGAGCTCACATGGACAATGTAATCAAAATCCATCCCAGGATCTCCACGAAGAAATTGAGCGACTTCATGGAGCTTGTCTCTCGAGACAGTCACTGCCACATCGCCTCGCCACTCGATCAAGCCGGTGACTCCATCCGTAAACGTTCGTTGAATCCGTTCAAGCAGTGGATGCATAGCGCCCCGCTAGACCTTCAAACTGGCTTTGACTTGCTCCGGTTGGGTTACAAAGACTCGTTTTTGCATAATGCGCTCCTGTAGTTTCAGGATGCCGTCCAAGAGCGCCTCAGGAGTCGGAGGACAACCAGGCACATAAATATCAACTGGAATAAATCGGTCGACGCCCTGCACGACACTGTAACTATCATAGATGTTCCCTGAGGTGGCACAGGAACCCATGGCAATCACGTATTTGGGTTCCGGCATTTGATCGTAGATTTTTCGAATCACCGGCGCCATACGGCGACAGACGGTTCCAGCGACGATCATTAAATCCGACTGCCGCGGTGAACCACGAAACACTCCCGCCCCGAACCGATCCATATCATACCGAGAAGAAACGGCGGCCATCATCTCGATGGCGCAACAGGCGAGTCCGAAGGTCATCGGCCAGAGGGAACCTTTCCTCGCCCAGTTCACGGCCTTTTCTAAAGACCCTGTAATGACGTCCGGAGCCCCGTCTTTTTCATGCCGCCCCAGTTGAATCAGTCCCATACTATCCTATCCTCAGTCCCACTCCAGCGCGCCTTTTCGCCAGGCATACACGTAGGCCACGATAAATAGTCCAATAAAGATCATCATTTCGATCAACCCGATCATCCCGATCTTGGTAAATACGACGGCCCAGGGGTAGAGGAAGATCACTTCAATATCGAAGATGACGAACAACATCGCAAAAATGTAATATCTGACGGGAAACGGCATACGCGCATCGGAAAATGGTTCGGCTCCACATTCGTAGGTGGATAGTTTTTCCGGCTCCGGATACCTGGGCTGCACAAAATAACTCACCAGCAGCGTTAACAGTCCCAAAATTAACCCAACAAAGATAAAAAGAAAGATCGGGAAAAACTTCGTCAGATATTCAAGAAGAACTTCGGTGCCGGTCATTTAAGTTCTCGCACAAATCATTGACCTAAAAAGGGTATTGTAGACCTGACGCGCAAAATCTTAGTGCTCCAGTCTCGAGGATAGCAAGCGAACAAAGGACCTAAGTTCGGCAGACCCGAAAGCCCTAGGTGGTGTAGTGACTTGAGAGGTGGAGAAATAGTTGAGGCGGTTAGGCTTTTATTGCCACTTCACAATTAGGCATCACGAGCCTGAGTTCTTTTGCTTTGTCCACCTCTCCCGAACTCTCCCATTCTAATTCAAGAGGAGAAAACGCTTTGACCTTTCGTCGCCGGTGGATCTGTGTATAGATTCGGTCCTTTTCACAGGACTCCATGGAGAGATGCATTGCTGGCGTTTTCTTACCATTCATCGCTCGGTCACCACCCACTTTGAGTTGAGACGGAATAACCAACTCACGTTACCACCGGAAAGAACAACCCGTCAAACTCCTGCCAACCAAGCTCAAATTCTTGACAATACAGCGCCTTTTGCTATGTTTTTCAAGGAACACTATCGTAAAGGAATCAATCTATGAAAACCCTGATGATCCTCAGCTTGGTCCTGTGCGCTGAAATCGGCGTCTCTGTTGATAGAGCGCTGGCACAGACACCGGAGATTGATTCCGTTCGTTTTTCAGAGGCCGCGCTGGCCTTTTCCAGCGGTACGATCCAGAAGACTTTCTCTATCGACGGAACTGTAAACTTGATAACGGGCGACAATCAATCAACGGGCAATCGAATGCTACTCGGGAAGCGTGATTCTCTTTATCTCAAACTGAACAACCCTACTGAGGTGACAGTTGGCGACCTCTTCACTGTCTACCGGCGGGTTCGCAAGGTTTTCCATCCTGCGACGAAGGAATACCTAGGTTTTGTCATGAATCGTTCAGCGGTCGTGAGAGTGACGGCAACTGATCATGCCCTCACGACAGTAGAGGCTGTGCTCAGCTATGGACCGATTTCTCCGGGGGATCCTGTCGCGCGTTTTGTTGCTCCGAACCCAGCTCAGGAGATAGGCTCTGCGTCAAACGTTTCCGATCTGGAGGGCATGATTGTTGAGCTCCAGGCCGACCGGACGATGACGCTGGTTTCTCAATCGAATGTTGTGTACCTGGATCGGGGGAGGGAAGATGGACTGAAGACCGGTGATCTTCTCGATATTCAGCGCCACAGTGCCGGGCTTCCGCCACGAATAATAGGCCAACTTAAGGTGCTGTCGTTGGAATCTCATACGGCAACCGCCAAAGTACTCAGAGCCAACACTCGCGTCATTAAAGGAGATCGTTTCAAGCTCGTCGGAGATTTGGCGCCCAGTATTCAGTCCGCGGCAGGAGCAGCTTCTGAATCGCCAACGGCGCAAGTCAGCCAAATGATTTCAGCCGATCTGGTGGCCAGCAAATTGAAAATACAGGATGCATTGGGGCAAAGCCGTCTGAACCTTGGAGATCTTGCAAAGTTTCTGCATTATGATTCAGGGGATGCGGCTATTAAGCCGGAGAATTACAAAGTGCTTGATCAGTTCGTTGACTACCTGCGCAGCAGTGGCGACATGAGGATGATCCGAATCGAAGGTCATACAGATAACGTGGAGATCGGCCCTTCTCTAAAGTCCCGCTATCCGAGTAATTTAGAATTGTCCAAAGTGCGCGCAAACGGGGTCCTCCGGTATCTCATGGAAAAAGGTGGTGTTGAACCCGAACGGGTCAGCGCGGTGGGCTTAGGTGACACCAAACCAGCCGCCACGAATACGGCGGAAGAAGGCCGCATGAAGAATCGCCGTGTAGAGATTCTTCTCTATACACCAGACGCAGAAACTCCAGCGCCTAAACCAGACGTTCAAACTCAAGCCCAAAGGCCGGAAGGAAATCTTTCCACTGTGCGTACTCGTGATAACAACGATCAGCCGCTTCCCTCTGCTTCTGACATGGCAGATTCCTCTAGTCGAGCGCCCATGGCTCTGCGGGATTCACCACAAACCTCCCCAAAGGAACAGTCAAACCCTCCCAGCAACCCTGATGAGAGCAGTTCAACATCGACGGACACCAACAAGAAAGACAGTCCTCCACAGCAACCGACTGCCGGAAGCCCGACGGAATAGCATCGAATTTAGCTAAGGTGCATCCGTATGTAGACTCTTCTCTGAACGATCTTGCCCAATCGGTATTACTTGGCCAAGAACGCCGCTGTAACGGATATCCTTCGGATCACCAGACTGTTAAAATGCGGCATGACATCCGATGAATCCTCGACCCTCCCTCATCGAATGGAAATGCTCTATGCCGACGTTATCGTGCCCCGCCATATCGCGAAAACTTTCACCTATCTCATCCCTCACACCTTAGATCAGACCATCGCAATAGGCCGCCGTGTCCTTGTTCCGTTTGGGCGTACGGTGTTGGAAGGGGTCGTCGTTTCGCTCAGTAATGATCTAACGGCTGAGCTAAAGGTCGCCTCTCTTAGACGGATCCATTCCCTAGCTCCTAACGAGCACGCTGCTACACTGCCTCCGGCACTGTTCGAACTATCCCGCAAGATCGCCGAATATTACGTCGCACCCTGGGGCCAATGTCTTCGGCTCATCCTGCCCCCCATGGTGACAAGAAAAACCTCTTCCGCGAGATACGTGGCTACGGCTGAGGGTCGCGCGGCTTTGGAAGCTCGTCTTTGTCCAGACCATCTGAAGCCAATTCTCGACAGAATAGCTCGACGCACTCGAGGAATCTTGTGCGCGACACTTCGACCAATCCGACCGAGAAAGGCTGTTCAGGAAATCGATGCCCTCCTCGACAAGTCGTGGATCGCGCTCACACCCTCGGACAACTCCAACAGTGAGTTACAAAAGCCACATCGAAAGCGTATTGCAGGGGAGGATGATCACCGTCCGTCAGTCGATGGTATTCTATCAAACGAACCTCTTCCGGAGATCGACTCCTCGTGGAACATGCACGTCGCACATTGCCTTCACAGCAATCGCATGAGGAAGCTCGTGCTCCACGCTCCTTGGGAATACCGGCTCAGCCGGCTTGCCGGCTCCATTCAGCAAGCGTTCTCAATGAAAAAATCGGCCATAGTCCTGGTCGGCGAAATCGCGAGAGCATCATGGTTGAAACAACAGCTCTCACGGCTCACGAACCTCCAAATTACGCTGGCACACTCATCTTCTCCATCCGGTCCATGGCAACAGAGTCCAGCACAGACGCCCGCAGTAGTCGTAGGAACCCGTTCCGCTATATTTTCACCGCTCCACTCGATTGGACTGATCTGGGTGGAAGGAGAAGAAGACCCTGCCCTGAAAGAACCTCAAGAACCTCGCTATCATGCCAGAGAGGTGGCCAGTTTGAGAGCCGAGAGTGAACGGGCGCTTATTGTACTGGCCTCCGCTCACCCGTCCCTTGAAGCACGGTTCGATCCCGAAGCGGAAATTCATTACCTGCCGCAAGAAGTTGCTCTTCAACCCACGATTGAGCTCGTTGACCTCCGCAACGAGGCAGCAGGAAGTCTCTTGAGCCACAAACTCGTCCGCGCAATGCACGACGCCCTACGGACTCATACCAAGATCCTACTCTTCCTCAATAGAAAAGGTTATGCCGGAACCCTCGTTTGCCGTGACTGTGGCTGGGTTCCTCGTTGCGAATCCTGCATCGTACCGCTTGCCTACTATCGTGAGGCCGGCAGATTAACCTGCCGCTACTGCGGTCGAACCGATGGGTTGCCGGACCTCTGCCCGTTGTGCCGTACCGCCCATATGAACCCTGTTGGTGATGGTACCGAGCGTGTCGAAGCAGAAGTTCGTCGATTATTCCCACTGGCCAAAATTGCCCGGATTGATGGCGACACACTTCGGCACCCAACGTCCGCTCATGCTCTGTGGCAGGGTACCAGGTCGGGCGCGTGGGATATTCTCATTGGGACTCAAGCACTATTCTGCCGGGAACCGCTGCCCCGCTACGGCCTGATCGGGATTCTTCAAGCAGATTCCGGGTTGCACGTCTCGGACTTTCGCGCAGCGGAACGCACGTACCACCTCCTGATTGATGCCGCCAGCCTGGCATGTCCTGCGTCCATGGGAGGTCGAGTCATCGTACAGACACGTCTCCCAACACATCATGTCATACGGGCCTTGATATCCGGGAACCCCGAGTTGTTCTACAACGAGGAATTCGCCGCACGCAAACTACTTCACTATCCGCCCGTGTGCCATTTGGCTGACCTTTCGGTAACCGGGAAGGACTTTCGTATCGTCGAAAAGGCCGCCACACAATGGAGTGCGGCGCTGGAACAGAACGCAAGTGGTCTGGAGCCTCTCAATGTCTTGGGTCCAGTGCTTGCCGTGCGGGGACGCCCTAAAGGCCGTCAACGGTATCGCATCTTGGTAAAGGGCGCCCTCACCGCCCTGACAAGTCGGATCCATGACTCTGTCCAAAGAATGGAGCGGGAGTACCGCAAGCAACAGATCAAATTCATCGTCGACATCGATCCGATCGAGAATGGATAAGTTTACAAGCGCTTCTTCTTGTTCACCCGGGAAGTCGACACCGTCGAAGACTGTTTTTCTGACGCCGAATCCGGCTTACGTGCTCGTTTGAACAGACCGTAGGCAAACGAAATCCAAAACACCGATGAAAAGAACCCTAGCACGACGGCTGAAAGGATCGTTCCCATCTCTGATTCGGGCAGCGATTCCGAACCGTTTCTGAGTTGAATCATTAACACCAACGGCCAGGCAAAGCTTTCCAGACCGAGCAATAAGGTTGACCAGGCCCATAGTTCCGTAATCGACTCGGTCATGAACCATAAGAACAGACCCACAATCAGAGCCCATCCGGCCACGATGGCCGACGAGACAGTTCCCCCCCATATGAGCCAGAACCCAATTGCAGGGACTATGGTTCCCAAAGAAAGATTGAGAAAGATCATGAGAGGCGTGGTCCGGACATGCATTGCAAAGTCTGACGAGACCGCGTCGTGATGTCAATGCGTAGAACGTTGGGCGTCCACGGCGAGTTTTTTAGGCAGTCAGTTCGGCAGCGACCGTATCGAGCAAAACTTTCAGTTCAAATGGCTTTTGAAGCGTGCGTCTGGCTCCAAGCATCTTGGCGACGTCCAAGAAGTTGAGGACACCGATCGTATCGCATCCCCCTGTCATTGCGATAACCCGAGTGTCGGGAAACTCCCGGCGGAGGGTCATGATCGCCTCAAGTCCATCTTGATCCGGCATGAGAATATCCATAATGACAAGGTCCGGCGATGTGGCACGATACCGATCGAGCCCTTCTTTCCCGTCACGGGCCTCCGCCACCTCATACCCAGCTTGCTCCAACGTCTCCCGGATGAGATGACGAACCTGGTCCTGATCATCAACCACGAGGACTGACGGCATCCGATACCTCAATCGATATTCTTGAAGATGCCGGGCCGGAGTCGGCCGGCGGTTCCCGCCATTCCGGATAAGAGGGAGACTGGTCTAATGCCCTGCGAATCGAATAGGCCAGCTCATACAACGTAAGGGGTTTCAGGAGACATTCGGTAACTTCCTTCGAATAGGCATCATCGGCACCTTGAATACCATGTGACCCGCTGCAGAGAATAACGGGCAGATCCGATCGAAGTTCCCGACATTCCTTGGCTAGATGATCTCCGCTCATCCCCGGCATCGTTCGATCGGTAATCAGCAAGTCAAACCGTTTTGGTTCGGCTCGAAAGACGTCCAATGCCTCCCTAGGCGTCTGACATACCACCGGAGAATAGCCGAGGGATTCCAACACTTCTCTACCGAAACGAACCACAGACTCTTCGTCATCGACGAATAAGATACACTCATGTCCGTGTGGGAGCGGAACGTCCTTTTCAGCAATCGATTGAGCACAAGACGGCAGAGCGGGAAGGTACACCGATACCCAAGTACCGCTGTCGATATGGCTTTCTACTGTTAAAGCACCACCATGGTCCACGACGATGTCATAGACGACTGCGAGTCCCACCCCCTCTCTCTCAGCGACGACCTTGGGCTTCAAAAAGGAGCCGACATCCTCAGCGTCTATGCCCTGACTTGTATCCCGAACGCTCAAATAGACATACCTTCCGGCGGGCAGCCGGCCGGAAGGCAGGATCTGATCCGTTATCAGCTCGCGACTCTGAAGCTGAACTTCGAGGATTCCTCCCGTTGTCTGCATCTCACGGATGGCGTTATCGATCAGCTGGAAAATCATCTCGTGCATCTGCACGGCATTGGCAAAGATTGGGGTGGTTGCGTGCGCAATCTGCGCTTTGAGTTCAATCCACAAGGGAATCGTCGGACGAAGGAATCTAAGGGATTCTTTGACCAACGAGTGGAGGAGGAGGGGACATCGACCTTGGTTGTTCTGCGCACCGAACGCCAGCAACTGTTGGATCAGCTCTCGAGACTTTTTCGCCGCCGCGACGACTTGTCTGATATGGCGATGCGCTTTGCTTTCAGCCTGAAGCAACGGAAGCGCCAATTCACTGAAGCCGAGGACGGCTGTAAGACCGTTATTCAGCTCATGAGCGATACCGCCGGCAAAGGTGCCGATCGCTTCCATCCTCGCCGTCTCGCGCCGACGGGCCTCAACGTGCTTACGATCGGTGATATCGACAACTGTTCCGAGTGTGCGGATCGGTTGCCTTGAGGCACCATCGCCCTCAAACGAAACCAGAGAACGAAGATTGACGTGCTGCACGCCGCCGCCCGGTCTGATGAGACGATGCTCGACCTCACAGGTTCCATTGCCGGTCGAAGAGCGGGCTTGCTGGGCCATAGAGATCACACGTTCCCGATCATCGGGGTGAACGAGCTCGAGGTACCGCTGCCATGACGCGGCCTCATCGACCCCGACGCCGCAGATGTCCCTTAGGATCGGTGACCATGAGGAGGAATCCGCTCGATGGTCGTATTCAAAGATCCCGACCTGGCCTATCTGTACGGCAAGTTCCAGTCGTGTCTCGCTTTCTCGGAGCGCCTCTTCGGCCTGCCGATGCATGACGATGTTTTCGTATTGGCTCCTATCACATGCTCCTCTGAGTGGCCCAATTTCCGACACTTCATTTTCCGATACTTCATTGATCGTCCAAATGATCGACGTCACCCGGCCCAGTGCGTCTTTCACAGGGGACAGCGACACATCGCTGAAAAATGCGGTGCCGTTTTTGCGGTACTGATGCAACCGCACACGACAGGACCATCCGCCTTGGACGGCCATTGCGAGCTTTTCCACCGATGCCCGATCTGTACCAGGACCGCTCAAGATCGATGTCGTTTGACCAATCACCTCATGCTCGGCATAGCCGGTCAGCGACAGGAAGGCGGAATTTACATAGACAATGGGATGATCGGACGATGCCGTATCCGTCACGAGCACGCTGCAATTGGTCGCCTCGACGACGGTTGAATTCAGGATGTTCTCTTGGCGCTGTCGAATCACTATCCACAGCAAGAAACTGATGGACAGAAGCAAGCCGAGGAAGAGACCAGCAATCATGCGGGACAACCTCCCGGTTGGCAGACCGTTAGTTAAGAATGCGAACTAGTGGTGAGAATCTACAACAATTGGAAGGAAAACATTCAGGGATGAAGGTAGCTACGAAGGTGGATTTTTGCATCTAAACGGAGTAGAGCCGAATGTTGTCGCTTATCCTTGCCGTTTTACAAAAAAGGCGGCGGCCTGCGCGCGTCGAGTGATGCGAAGCTTCTGAAAGACGTTGGCCAAATAATTCTTGACCGTCTTGTCGCTCAGTCCGAGCGCGACAGCGATTTCCTTGTTGGTCTTTCCCTCGGCGACCAGGGCGACGACTCGCTCTTCCTGAGAGGATAGTTGGTCCGTACCAGGTGCCGCGGGCATATCATGAATTCCTCTCAACCACCGCAGCGCCCGTTCCGTCACGCTGGAGTCCAAAATCGATTGGCCTTTCGCAACCGAACGGATCGCCTCGAGCAATGCGGGTGAGTCGATTTCTTTGAGGATGTAGCCATGAGCGCCGGCGAGTACAGCGGCCAGCACGGAATCGTCGTCTGCATAGGACGTCAGGAAAATCACTCGTGTTCCCGGCAGTATCCCTAAAATCTCCCGACAGGCATCGACACCGGACCCATCCGGAAGCCGGACATCCATCAAGATCACGTCAGGCTTCAACCGTTGTGTTTGCTGAATCGCATCCGCCATGGTCCCCGCCTCTCCTACAACGGTGACTCCTTGAGTTTGACCAAGCACCGTTCGCAACCCCACGCGAATGACCTCGTGATCGTCGACGAGCAGTACTCGAATATGTTGTGCTTTAGTTGTGAGCATAGTGAGTATCCTTTGGAAGATCGAGCGAGATCCTCGTCCCTTTGTCAGGCTTCGATTGGACGGCGAACAAGCCTCGGACCTTTTGAGCCCGTGCCGCCATGTTGACCAACCCATGGCCCACCCCCTGAACCGAACGTGTATTAAACCCGATGCCGTCATCCGTCACGGCGAGACGATCGGAACGGACGAGTTCCCGAAGCGAGACCGTGATGTGTTTGGCGCGGCTGTGGCGCAGGGCATTACTCAACCCTTCCCGTACGATATTGATGATATGGAGCGCCTGTTCGGTGGAAAGCCGCCGTGCGGCCGTGTCGTCGATCCGGACCCGACATTTGGCGACAGAAGAGACGGACATCGTTTCAACCATGGTCCGCAGAGCCGTCGTGAAATCTCCTCCCTGCATCACTTGGGACTCGAGTCCGGCAATGAAATTCCGAACCTCCGTCATGACTTGGTTGAGCTGCCCAATGGCTTGATCCAGTGTCGCCATGAATTTCTCCGCCACATGATCATGCTGCTTCCTGATCAGAGGCTTACATGCTTCTAGACCAAGTCCCACGGCATACAACGACTGGAGAATGCCGTCGTGGAGGTCTTGACTGATCCGTTCCCGTTCTTGAAGCGCGGCGCTCAAGTCTCGCTCGCGCTGGAGAAGCATTTCCTCCATCCGCTTGCGTTCGGTGATATCGGTCGCCGCTCCAAGCACCATGCGCACATTTCCTTGGTCATCGAAGATTGGGCGTTTGACCGTTTGTAGCCAGCGGGTCTTTCCTTCCGCATCGGTGATCTTCTCCTCAGGGACGAACCGGTCTCTCTTGGAATTGATCACCTCAAGATCGCTCTGTCGAAAAAACTTTACCTCTTCCGCATTGGCATTGAAGTCGGCATCTGATTTCCCGATTAGGTCTTCCACCGTCGTGCCATACCAATCGGCCACAGCCTTGTTCGCCATGGTAAAACGTCCATCACGATCCCTGGCAAAGATGAGGTCGGGGTCTGTGTCGATGACCTGTCGCAGGAACGTATGGGACCTGCGAAGTTCGGCCTCCGCCCGCTTACGCTCGCCGATGTCCCGTAAGATCATACAGCCGTATTCTTTTCCTTCATGCAGCAAATAGTTGACGGTCACATCCGTGTCCAAAACGGTTCCAGTTCGCGACCAAAACTTTGCTTCGAATGTCAACGATCCCTGTTGTTTCAAGAATTCCCAATGCTGCACCCACCGCTCCACGGGGAAATTCGGGTCGATATCATGGATGGTCATAGCCGTCAGTTCCTTGCGCGAGTACTCCAACATTCGGCATGCCGTGTCATTCACGTTGAACATTCGAGCGTTGGGATCTAACCACAAGATCGCCTCGACGGCCTTATCCACAGAGAACTGGGTCAACCGCAACGCTCGTTCCATGCGCCTGCCTTCAGTGATATCATCCCCCACTGTCACGCTGCATTGTCTGCCGTTCAGCTCGATCAGTTCCGACGACAACAGGCACTGGCGGATTTCCCCGTCCCTGCTCCGAAGGGTCACTTCCACGTTGCGGACTGACCCTCCACGTTTCAACTGTTCAACGAAGCGAGCCCGGTCCTCCACCGAAGGCCAGAGTCCCATCTGTAACGTGGTCCGTCCTTCAACGTCTTCCTTTCGATATCCGAACATCCGGTACGCGGCATCATTCGCATCCACCACTCGACCAGAATCCAACTCACTGATAACGACCGGATGGGGACTAGCCTTGAACGCTTTGGCGAAACGCTCCTCGCTGATACGTAGCGCCACTTCCGAATGCTTGCGTTCCGTGATATCCTCACATACGATCAGGGTTAACGACTCTCCATCCCGGCTTTGCAGCACGCGTGCGAGCTCTCGCACCCACAGCACCGCGCCATCGCGTCGAACTTTGCGCAATTCCCATTGCGCCACTCCCTCCGGATGACGAAAGAACGCGGCCATCTCTGCACAGACGCGCGCTCGATCTTCTTCGAAGAAAATCTCCGCTACCGACTTCCCGACCAGATCCTCGACACGATAGCCCAAGTACTGCGCGCCATACTGGTTGACAGACCGAATGACTCCCGATCCGTCCACGGTGAAGTACATGGAAGGAGTTTCATCGTAGAGGGTTCGGTACCGTTCCTCGCTCTGGCGCAGCGCATCCAGAGCCGCTTGACGGTCCATCTCACCGCCAAGCCACCGCGCCATGAGCTGAATGAAGTCCCGTTCAGAATCGGTAAACGGCTTCTTGCGGGGTGTGATACCCGCAAAACACAGGGTCCCATAGGTTCGGTCAACGCCGTTTATCCCGGCCCCGATGTAAGTCTCCAACCTCAATGCAGCGTAGGCCGGGTGCCGCTGCCACTCCGGGGAAGCCCCGGCATGCGTGAAACAGACCGGCCCGTTCCGGCGAAGGGCCTCACTGCAGTACGTCTTACTCAGCGACACACGCATGCCTGGATGGAACGCCATGTCGGGCGCCTTCACTTGTCCCACCTCCAACTCGTCGCCTCGGACAAATGTCTCCATCCCGATGGGGAGGTCGAAGAAGCGGCACCCGAGCTGGAGTAACGCCTCGACCCGTTCCTTGAACGACTGGCCCTGCGCGGAGGCGATATCGTGGAGCGCACGAATCGCCTGTCGGCTTTTCCAGAGAGTCTGTTCCGCTTGTTTTCGCTCCGTGATGTCGGAAAACAGCCCCAGGATGGCTGGTTTACCGTTCCATGTGATTCGAGCCGCCTCGACCTGAACAGGAATCGGGGTTTCATCCATTTTCAGATAGATTCGTTCGGCACTATGGACGGAGACTCCGCCGCTCAGCAGTCGTTTCACGTTCTCATGCACTTCCTGATGATAGTCCGGATGGATGAACTCAAACGTCGGCCTATCAAGGATTTCCTGAGCATCTTTCGCCCCCAAAAGGACGGCACCGGTCTGGTTAACGTAGACCGTTCGGCCTTCACTAAAGACGAAGACACCCGACGGTGAGAGCTCGACCAAAGTCCTGTACCATTCTTCACTCTCCCGTAGCGACTCTTCCATCCGTTTGCGATCGGTAATATCGGCGTGTGAGCCGAGGAGACGAATCCTGCGACCATCCGCTTCGGTCACAAACGAGGCCCTGGCTTCAATCCATCGGTACCCCTCGTTTTTGTGCTTAAGCCGAAATTCCTGTCGATAGTCTCCGTCTCGATTAGAAACGTACTCTTGTACGTATGCAATCGCCGTATCGCGATCTTCCGGGTGCAGGAGCATCGTCCAGGCCTCGAACGAATCTGCAATCTCCGCTGGCCCGTAGCCCAGCTGATGTTTCCATTCTTCGGAAAAGACGACCGCATTCGTTTCCGTGTTCCATTCCCACAATCCGGTCCCCGACGCGCGGAGGGCCTGTCGAAGCCTTTCTTGCGAAGCCCGTAGCATCGCATCCGTGCGCTTCCGCTCGGTAATGTCGCGTGAATTCACGATGACATTGTATTGGCCATCCGGTTCTCGGATCGACCGGCCGATGCTCTCGAAATTTCGCCAGGAACCGTCCTTGTGACGAAACCGAAACTCGGCGAGTTGAGGCCGTCCTGGTTGCTGGAGAAGCAACTGAAATTTCTCCGTCACAACAGGAAGGTCCTCTGGATGAACAAATTCAAATGCACGACGCCCGCTGAGTTCATGCTGCGCGTATCCGAGCAATCGTTCGACGGAGGGACTTTCGAACCGGATGGTTCCGTCCGGATTCAGCACCGTGATGACATCGGAAGAATGCTCGATGAGCGCACGGAAATGAGCTTCGCGTTGCTGCAGAGCGAGTTCCGTTTGCTTGCGATCGGTAATGTCCAACGCCGTCCCGGACATACGAAGCGGCTGGCCGCTACTGTCGCGCACGACCTCGCCGCAGCAATGAAGCGTCCGTACTTCGCCATTGGGGCGGACGATTCGGCATTCCAGGTCGTACGTTGCGGCCCCTGCCAGTGCATCATCAATCGAAGCCAGGACCCGGTCATGATCGTCCGGGAGAACCGCCGACACGAAGCTGTCAAAGGTCATCGTCCGCGATCGCGGCTCGTAGCCGAAAATCCGATAGAGTTCATCCGACCATTCCACCTCGCCGCTGGGGATGTCCCAATCCCAACTTCCCAGGTGGGCAAGAGCTTGGGCGACCTGGAGGTGGCGGGTCCGTTCGTGCAGCACTCGGTCTCGTTCGGCAAGTTCACGTGCGAGATCGGTTACCTGCCTCCGCAGTTCATCCAATTCAGGACGGTGACTTGTAGGACTCATGATGAGGCTCCTTGCACCGGCGACGCCGACGGTACCTCACGAGCCAGCGCAACTCATCGAAGCGACCACCTTGCGTCGCGAACGATACACGATTGCGACTTTCCTCAGGGAAAGCGCAAAAACCGTTCGACTAGCTCGCAGGTATCTAAGAAAAGACGCTCAAGAGGGGGCTAGTGTCCTATGAGAATAGGTGAAAGTCTAGATCCAAATGGCCCGGAGTCTTAGTTGGGAAATCAGCGGGAATCGTATCGATGATGGTGCCGAAGGCGGGACTTGAACCCGCACGGCTTTCGCCACACGCCCCTCAAACGTGCGTGTCTGCCATTCCACCACTTCGGCCACCGAATGATCCGATGCGTCCACGGGACGTCTGACTGAAAAGAAATGCATTATAGGAGGAGGGTAAAATTGTTGTCAATCAAGGGGACGTTCGGTAGAATCGGCGTCTGGTTTCCTACGGTGCCATAGCCATGATGATGCGGACAGACCCACGAGGCCTCTCGTCGTCTATTGCGGCGTTTTTTGACGTCGACAATACCATTTTGCCTGGTGAAGCGAGCGAAGTGAGGTTTTTCCGCTGGCTGTGGCGACGTGGTATCGTCGGGTGGCCTGAAGCTCGCGAGAGCGTGTCATGGCTTTTGCGACATTTCCCGACCTTGTCGCTCCATCCGCTCCGTGAGCGGAAGCTCTATTTGGCGGGGAAACCTTCCCAAGTGATCCAACCGTTGGGAGAGGAGTTTTGTCGCGAAGAACTCTGCCCTCGCGTCTCTCCCGCCGCCATGCGGATGCTCGACGAGCATCGCCGGGCTGGCCATGCCATCATATTCGTCACAGGATCCATCGATTTCCTGATCGCTCCGGTGGCCGATGCGCTTCGAGCTGACCGATGCTTTGCCAGTCGCTTGGAGCAACAGAACGGCCTCTACACAGGCTTCCTCGTGCCTCCCCTCCCTTATGGACAAGGGAAACGCCAGCTCATCGATCGGTTGACCCAGGAACTGACCCTGGATCTGTCCCAATGCTATGCGTACGGAGACAGTCCGGGTGATTTAGGCCTCCTTCGGGCCGTCGGCCACCCCACCGTCGTGAATCCGATTCGTGGCATGGCGTCCATCGCTCGACGTGAAAACTGGCCGATTGTCAAATGGCGATGAGCTGCTGTGTGATCGGATCAATCGTATCGCGACGGCTCCTTCCACATATACGGACGTAAGCCTGCACACAGCTCATGCGCGTCACCGAAATTTTCCATAGCGTTCAAGGTGAGTCGACCTTCGCCGGCCTTCCTTGTGTATTTGTGCGTTTGACCGGTTGTCCCTTGCGATGCACCTGGTGTGACACGGACTATGCGTTCTTTGGCGGAACGGACCTGTCCATCGACGACATTCTCGACACGGTGCGATCCTACGGTTGTCGGTTGGTCGAGGTGACCGGAGGTGAACCGCTTGCTCAGCCGGATGCCGGCACATTGCTCCAGCGTCTGTGCCGAGAAGGATTCATGGTTCTACTTGAAACGAGCGGAGCGGTGGATACCACCGCCGTCGATCCGTCGGTCCGCATTATACTTGACGTGAAGTGCCCGGGAAGCGGCATGACGGAGCGGATGCACTGGCCCAATGTGGAACGTTTGCGGCCCCAGGACGAAGCCAAATTCGTCATTCAAGACCGGCGTGATTACGAATGGGCTAAAGGGATTCTCGATCGCTTCAGATTGACCGATCGCTGCCCGGTCCTCTTTAGTCCGGTATTTGGGACGCTCGACTCACGACGCCTGGCCGAATGGATCCTGGCAGATCGACTGCCTATTCGCCTTCAATTACAACTCCACAAACATATCTGGGCACCTGATATGCGGGGAGTGTGAGGAGGGTACATCGATCGGATGTCGTAGTCCTGATGACCTGATAAGAACGGCTGGTCGACATATCAAAGGAGAACCGAATGAAGAGTATGCGAGTCGAAGCGAAACAAGGACGAGTCGACACCCAGGCCACTGATGCGCTGGCCTTCCTGTGTTGTGAAGGAGAAGGGGTACTCAATGAAGACGGGGCGATGTTGGATCGAGCCCTCGATGGAGCACTCCATGAGCTCGTGCAATCAAAGGAGTTCGACGGGAAGACCGGTGAGGTGGTTGTGTTTCATACCCACGGGAAAATTCCGGCGAAACGGGTGATTCTTGTCGGCCTGGGGAAGAGACAGGAATTGGGGTTGGATCAGATCCGACAGGCGATGGGGCACGCCGTCAAACGAGTCCGCCAAGTCAAATCCGGAGCCTTTACAGTTGGGCTTCCGAGCGTCCTGCTTCCCGGTGCCTCGCTGATTGACATTGCCCAGACCATGATTGAAGGGGCCATCCTAGGGAGTTATCAGTTCACCGCCTATCGCAGTGACGCTCCAACGGGTAAGGACGTAAAGATGATGACCATTCTGGCTTCGCAGAACGATCAACTGCGCCAGTTGTCCGAGGGGATTCGTCGTGGCCTCGCGACGGCTGAAGCGACGGTTTTCGTTCGGGACCTCTGTAATCATCCGTCCAACGTGATGACGCCGACGAAAATCGCGCAGGAAGCACGAGCCATTGCGAAAGAAACGGGCGTGGCGCTGAAAATCCTCGAACAAAAAGATATGGAGAAACTCGGCATGGGCGCGCTGCTGGGCGTGGCTCGAGGCAGCCACGAACCGCCGAAATTCATCATTCTTGAATACCGCGGCGCCCGCAACAAGGACGAACGCCCCGTCGTCCTCGTCGGGAAGACCATCACGTTCGATACAGGCGGTATCTCCCTGAAGCCGGCCGAGAATATGGAACACATGAAAGCGGACATGACGGGAGGCGCCGAAGTCCTGGCCACCATGCGGGCCGCGGCCCGACTCAAACTGCCGCTCAATCTGGTCAGCATCTTGCCGGCCACGGAAAACATGCCCGGCGGCAGGGCCATGAAACCGGGTGACATCGTCAAAACGCTGTCCGGCAAGACCGTCGAAGTTCAGAATACCGATGCCGAAGGCCGGCTGATCCTGTCCGACGGCCTGTCCTATGCCGCACGCTACAAGCCCGCGGCACTCATCGACATCGCCACACTGACCGGAGCTTGCGTCGTCGCACTCGGCCAGTTCGCGATCGGAATGTTCGGTACGGATACGAATTTAAAAGACGCGATTCGCCACGCCGGTCTTCGAGCCGGTGAGCGGGTATGGGAAATGCCCTTGTGGGAAGACTATTTTGAACAACTACGCAGCGATGTCGCCGACATGCGGAACATCGGCGGCCGCGGCGGCGGCATGATCACGGCGGCTCTCTTTTTGAGTAAATTTGTCGGCGACTACCCATGGGTGCACCTCGACATCGCCAGTACCGACTGGAGCGAGCGAGAGCGGGCGTATATCCCCAAGGGGCCAACCGGCATCGGAACCAGACTGTTGATCCAGTTCCTTATCAATCGCTCGCTGTAGGTAAGAGAAAGACGGCTTGAGGATGTCATCAGACCAGATCGGCCAACTCTTCATGATCGGATTCGATGGCACTGCCGTTTCGACGGAACTCGCTTCCTTCATCAAGGAATATAAGCCCGGGGGCGTCATCCTGTTCTCCAGAAATCTTGAATCGATCGCACAGATCGTGGAATTGACCAACGAGCTTCAACGCTGCAGTCCGCACTCCCCCCTGTTGATCTCCATCGATCAAGAAGGCGGACGGGTCTCTCGATTACCGAAAGAGTTTACAATCTTCCCACCGTGCGAAGTCTTGGGGCGATGTCATTCCTCCGAACTGGCCTATGCCGCTGCAGCCACCACCGCGAAAGAAATCAAGGCCGTCGGCATCAACATGAACATGTCTCCGGTGCTGGATGTGAACAGCAATCCCGCCAACCCGGTGATTGGTGATCGAGCATTCGGCACGACTCCTGACATCGTCTCTGAATTGGGATTGGCTACCGTGGGAGGTCTCCAGGACAATCGCGTCGTGGCTTGCGGGAAGCATTTTCCCGGCCATGGCGATACCAACTCGGATTCGCACAAGGAATTACCCATCGTCACAGCGGCGCGAGAGCGATTGGAACGCATAGAGTTTCCTCCCTTTCGGCGCGCGATTGCGGATGGTGTGGCGACGATGATGACGGCCCACGTTCTCTATCAGGCCTTGGACGAGAAACGGCCGGCAACCCTGTCGCCGACGATCATTGGGAGATTTCTTCGCGAGGAGTTGCACTACGACGGTGTCGTGTTGACGGATGATCTGGAGATGCACGCCATCATTGATCACTACGGAATCGGCGATGCGGCGATACAAGCCATCCAAGCCGGTTGCGACATGCCGTTGATCTGTAAAGATCGCAACAGAGCCACAGCAGCGCTGAACGCAGTTGAGAAGGCCGTTGCGAATGCAGACATCTCGGCCGGACGGTTGGCCCAATCCCTGGCCCGTATCCGCCGTTTGAAAGAACGGTTCCTTGTTCCTTATCGACCGGTGACGATTTCTGACGCCAGGCTTGTCGTCGGCTGCCGAAGCCACATGGCGCTCTTGCGCTCGTTAGACCAAGCACAAAAGCGTTCCGCAAAAGCCGATGTATGACTCTTGTTGTCGGCTTGGTTGAACAGGGAAACACCTTTGACCATTGTCTGCCGACGACGCCACGGTGGAAAACCCGTATCGTTCCAAATGAGGCAGCGAAGACTTTCTCCCCACTGAATACCTTGCCCTCTTCTCATCTCTTGTGGCATCATGAGCGTTCCTTGGAGGGCCTTATGGCCTCATTGCTCGAGTACGTTGGATCTGTCCATATTTTTCTTGGACCCTACCGGGGTAATCCGATCGCGTTGTATTTACGAAGGACAGAATCTGGTTGTCAGATCGGACCGAAGGTTTATCCGTGGAACGAGGTTTTGGGGGTCGGCGAAACACCAAATAAGGCCGCTGCCGATTTCGAGGAAAAATGGAAGACCAAGGGCCTAACGTCAGACATGTATTCAGGGCCCTCCTGGGAAGGAGGCATTAAGCCGGAAAGACCGGCACCTCCCAAACCAGCTGCCCCAACTTCCAAGCCGGCCGTTTCGCCCAAGCCGGTCCCCTCTTCAGGAGATACTTCTTCGGCATCGCCCACCCCAGCCGCTCCTACGGCCAACACCGTTAGGACAGCCGCGGTCCCGGTCGGAGAGACGTCTCCTGCAGCACCAGCCTCCGCAGCCCAGCCTTCCGCGAAGTCAGACTAGCCACACTGTTTTGCGTCGATTCTGATTCATTGTGACAACGAACCACTGTCGACGCGCTGCGTTGCCAGTTTACTGTGGTTCATCCCATACACGGCGTAGACAAAAATACCAATGACGGTCCATACCCCAAAACGGACCCACGTTGTCCAGGGTAAGCCGACCATGAGGTACAGACAGGCCGCGATACTTAAGAGCGGAACGAGGGGCATCAAGGGAAGGCGAAAGGGACGGGGATGATCCGGCTTCGTGTACCGGAGCACCATCACCCCAAAGCTGACCAACACAAAGGCAAAAAAGGTTCCTATGTTGGTCATATCGGCTGCTTCCCCTATCTGAAAAAACGCTGCAAGAATTGCGACGGCGACTCCGGTGAGTATGGTCGCGCGATGTGGAGTGCCGAACGCGGGATGAACCTTGGACAAGCCGGGACTCAGGAGCCGATCGCGTGACATGGCAAAGAACACTCGGATTTGTCCGAGCATCATGACGACCAACACGCTCGTAATACCCGCCACGGCCCCGATCGCTACGATGGCGGCTCCCCATTTGAACCCGACGAGACTCAGTGCTTCGGCCACGGGAGCATGAATGTCGATGTGATCCACGGGTACCAAGCCGGTGAGGACCGCGGCTACAGAGATATAGAGCACGGTGCACACGGCCAAAGACCCGAGAATTCCCATCGGCACATCTCGTTGAGGGTTCCGAGCCTCCTCTGCGGCCGTTGAGACGGCATCAAACCCGATATAGGCAAAGAAGATGATGGCCGCCGCGGCCCTGACCCCCTCGAAGCCGTTCGGCATGAAGGGCGTCCAGTTGTCAGTGCTGATGGCGGGAGTCCCTACGCCTATGAAAAAGAGAATCACGGCAAGTTTCAGGAGTACGATCATACCGGCCGCGCGAGCGCTTTCTTTGATGCCTATCACGAGAAGGGCTGTAACCAACAACACAATGATCGCGGCAGGAAAATTGGCGATGCTCCCTTCAGGCCCACCAGCCCAATGCGGCGGATTGGTGGCCCAATAAGGGAGTTCTAAACCAACCAGCCTCAGCAATTTATTGAAATAGCCGGACCAGCCGATGGCGACTGCTACGCAGGCGACACCATATTCCAGGATTAGATTCCAGCCGGTGAGCCACGCAAGAAATTCGCCCAGCGTGGCGTAGGAAAACGTATAGGCCGAGCCCGCGACCGGAATCATGGCAGCAAACTCTGCATAGCAGAGCGCGGCTAATGCGCACGTGATGCCGGAGAGAATGAAGGAGAGGACGATTCCTGGTCCGGCACCCGGTCGATGGGCGTCGCCTACGATGGCGGTGCCGACGAGAACGAAAATGCCCGTCCCGATAATCGCGCCAATTCCCAGTGCGGTCAGATCCCATGCCGTCAGTGTTTTTTTGAGGCGATGCTCAGGATGATCTGCGTCAGCTAGAATTTGATCAATCGATTTCGTCCGCAGAAGTGGGCTGCTCACGATCCCTCTCGAGCGTAAAGTGCCAGAACTCTTTGTGACGTGATTGGTGCTCGCAGGTCCCTGACGGGACCGTCAGTATGACTGGCGGCCAACCGGCAAAGTGAGTCGCGCTCATGTGAGTGATCTGGAGGCGTCATGCGCGAGCCCGGCTGGCCGCGCTCAACAAGGCCTCGAACAGCCGACGATGGGGAGCATATCGCTCAAATAAAAATTCGGGATGCCACTGAACAGCAAGGATAAATCGATGCGTAGGAGATTCGATCGCTTCTATAATGTCATCGGACGCAATGGCACTCGCGATGAGCGAGGGGGCAACCGTCTTGACCGATTGATGATGAGAACTATTCACCATGAGCTTTCCTTTTTCGACAATCTTCTTCAGGAGGCTTTGGGGTGCCACCGTCACCGCATGAGAAACATGGACCGCCCTGGTTTTTTGACGATGATCTATCGCATTCGGAACTTGTGCGGCAATGTCTTGAAAGAGGCTGCCTCCGCACGCGACATTGACCGTCTGCATACCTCCACAAATCCCCAGGAGCGGAAGGTCTCGTTTCGTGGCTTGGTGGACTAGATCCAATTCATAACTTGAGCGGCGCTCACTCACGAGGGGAAACTTGTAGCGCTGCCGCTCTCCGTAGAAACGTGGTGGGAGATCTGGTCCACTCCCGGTGATGAGAAGTCCGTCGACCCCGTCAAGGAGCCTTCGTCGAGCAGCCGGATCACCGACCAGCGGGAGTATGAGAGGAATGCCGCCGAGTTCTTCAATGGCTCGAATATAGCGAGCCCGTAAAAAATACGTGGGCTCGCGCCCGCCCATATCTTTTCTGTCACCGGCATTGAAGTCTGGAGTGACGCCAATGACAGGTTTCATACTCAATGCGCGGGCTAGTTCGTCGGGGAAGGCGTGACGGCAGTTCCCCCATTTTCGGCAGCAACACCGAGAAAACGGATTGGGCGATCACCACTAAGGTGCTCAGGAAAAATGGCATAGTCTCCGAGAATGCTGGGAACCCAAATGCTCTTGGCCGTAGGCTCACTGAACCCCGAAAACACATAGGCGAGGCCGCCGACGATTCCACCCCCTAAGGCAAATGCCGCTTTGAACGGGAAATACAAGATAGTGGCGACGGCTGAAGCTGCTCCCATCCCGGCTCCGGAATAGGTCCCTTGCTGCGCCTCAGCGGATGATGATTGACTCCAAGCCGGAGCGACAAGCATCGAACAGTACGTGATGACGACGATGAGAATCACGATTGGGAGTCTCACGTGAAGTGCCTCCTTCCTTTTTCCTATTCACAACGAGGGAATACTGCACGATCATACACTAGTCCTGGCATGCGTTATAACAAATTCGTCGCCGAATGCAACCCCTGAGCTTCAACAATTAGGATGATGGCATTGGACAATCAGGAGCCAGATCCAACTCTGCCAAGATATACGAGAGCACATAGTCGACGCGATTACTGATTCCCTGATCCAATTCGATCATCAACTCATCGGCTGAGATTCGCTGATTTTCTTGGGTTAGACCGGTCCGCATTTGGAGATCCAGCTTGCACCAACACACAGCTTGGGCAAACAGGTCTTCTATGCGTTCTCGGTACTGAAGACGTTCGTGGAGATTGAGCCTCGCCAAACTTTGAGCGAGTAGGCCGGTAAGGCCTATCTTTTGTCGAAGGATCGACAACTGATCGACCTTCATCTCAACGGCAACCTGGATACCCGCTTTCCAACTCCGTTTTTTCACGTTAAACACACAGGCCAGTACATCGGGTTGCCCCTCTATCGGTTCAGGCCCGAAGAAGAACGTAACTCGATGAGATGGGGTATCCCGAGTTGAGTCTAGATTCATGGGATGTCATTGTACCATGGTTCATACAGAGACGTGGAGCTTGATTGACGCTCCTATACCTCGGGGATAAG
This sequence comes from Nitrospira sp. SG-bin1, assembly GCA_002083365.1. Classification (NCBI taxonomy): domain Bacteria; kingdom Pseudomonadati; phylum Nitrospirota; class Nitrospiria; order Nitrospirales; family Nitrospiraceae; genus Nitrospira; species Nitrospira sp. SG-bin1. Next base: position 97,661 of record LVWS01000045.1, read on the forward strand.
ATGGGAGCCTTCATGCGAAACATTGCTTGCCACAAGCGGATCGTTGCGATTCAAGAAACCCTCCGTAGCATGGGTACAGTTGACGGATGGCTTTTTTACGACTTCCGCGGCAGCGATCCGCTCGCCTATAGAGTGTTACTCCTTGATCCAACCCTGCATGTCACTCGGCGCTGGTACTATTGGATCCCAACGTCGGGGGAACCGGTCAAACTCCTTCACAAGATCGAACCACACGTGCTGGATGAGTTACCCGGTCAGGTCCAACAGTACGTCTCATGGGAGCAGCAACATGCCCTATTAGCCTCCATATTGCGAGGTCGACGGCGAATCGCCATGCAGTATTCGCCGTTCAACGCAGTTCCGTATATGTCCAGAGTCGATGCCGGTACCGTCGAATTGATTCGAAGTTTTGGGATTGAGGTAATCACCTCAGCCGATCTCGTCCAACGATTCGAAGCGGTCTGGACAGATGAACAACTGGAATCCCACCGGTACGCCGTGACGGCACTCAGAAAGATTGTCGACGAAGCCTTCGACCATGTGGCGTCTTGCCTCACTAACGAACGTCGGCTATCAGAATATGGTTTGCAACAGTTCATACTCACACGTATTCACGATGCAGGTATGACAACGTCCAGTGCTCCCATTGCAGCTGTCGACGCCCATAGCGCCGATCCTCATTACGGGCCCACTGAACCCGCTTCTTCACTGATCACCAGAGACAACCTAGTTCTGATCGACTTATGGGCGAAACAAACGACACAGGGCTCGGTCTATGGCGATATCACTTGGACTGGCTACACCGGGACGCAGGTACCCGCAAAGCACCGCACGATCTTCGAACATGTTCGGCACGGACGCGATGCGGCCCTATCGTTTGTTCAGGATCAAGTGGCGGCAGGCCGTTTTCCCTGCGGATGGGAAGTCGATGATGTTTGTCGGAATACGATTCGGGCCGCGGGCTATGGTGACTTCTTCATTCATCGAACCGGCCATTCGATCGGGGAAGAGGTTCATGGTAACGGAGCCAATATCGACAACCTGGAAACGCAGGATGGTCGTCGGTTGCTGCCCAGAACTTGCTTTTCTATTGAACCGGGGATTTACCTGCCCGGAGAGTTTGGGATCAGGAGTGAGCTGGACGTCTACATTTCGGATCGAGAAACCGTGGTGCATGGCCTACCACTTCAAACTGAAATTATTTCGCTTCTATGACGACCTCGTCATGTCTGAACGTGCTCTGACCATTTCTTGACACCATGTCGGACGGGCGGCTAGATTCACTCATTTGACAAGGGTACCTCCGCCGATCACTTGCGAGGCCGTACATGTTCGGCACAATGGGTTTTTCGGAACTTATCATTATTCTCATCATCCTGTTGATCATTTTCGGAGCAGGTCGTCTACCGCAGATCGGCGAGGGTGTCGGCAAGGCATTGAAGGGGTTTAGAAAAGAAGTGAACGAAGTGCCCCAGCCCGCTCCGGACGAGACTCAACCAGCAACGGGGGCGCCACCAGTGATTCAGGTTTCGACCCACATCATCTCGCCGCCAACACCGCCACCGAGCATAGGATCATCGCCAGTAACGACTCGGCCAAACACTCCTTATGTCCCTGGTCCGGAGCTGACGCCTGGTACCACTGCTTCACTGCAGTACAATGCAAGCCTTCAAACTCCGCGGGCATCCGTTCCTCCCTCAAATCAGACACCGGCATCTGCCTCCAGCCAAGTGATCTCAATGGAAGAACGGGCTGCAGCTCCCCCTCCGAGGTCCCAGGCTTCGTATCCATCGTTGCCCGCTGGTTCCCAAGCAAAAGGGACGGCTAAACGGCCTTCGGCCATTGTGAACAAAGATGCGGTGGCTCGTGTACAGGCGCAACAGGCCGCGCTCAAGGCAAAAACGATGCAATCAGCGGCGGCAGTATCGCCCGATGACCTGCAACACCTCGGTGAAGGCCTGGGAGAGGTCGTGCGAACGTTCCGGCAAGCCGTGTCCGATGTTCAAAACAGTGTCGACCCTCAAATGCGTACCATCCAAGCAGAAATGGATGCGGCCCAAAAGGAAATTCAGCAGTCCCTCGAAGCCGCTAAAGAACTACCACACGTGCAAGAAGACCGTCAGAAATCTGCATAACCCTTGCCTGACCGCTCTCCATAGCGCTCTCAAGTCTCTTGCCGACTAAGGTTATTGGCGCTTCACCAACCCAGAGGATTCCTATCGCTGTAGACTGATACCAAAGCCCGGCACCGGAATCTTGAACACAAGCTTAATAGGAGAGGCAGTGAGGGAAGTATCGATGTGTACGGGTCGCGCAAGAAATCTTTCTTGATGCTGCTACGAGATTATTACTGATCTGAACAAGATACGCTCGTTCAGCTTCACGAAGGATTCCGACTCCGATTCAAGGACTCAACTAATCCGACCAGTTGCTCCTGTACTTTTTTATCCAAGTCCACGAACTGGATGCCCATACCTGGAAATAGAAGGTATCGCTCCGGCTTGTGGCGAATCCAAGCGACCTTCGCCTTCGCTTTTAGCTTGTCCCACGGCCGATCAGGAAGCGAAAATTCGACCGTCAGTTCTGTACCTGGACTAAGAGGAGTACCGCTCTCGATAAAGAGCCCTCCACCACCGATTCCACCGGTCAGACTATCAAACTGCTTTCCTTCTGGCGTCGTATACCGAATTTTCAAGGCAAGCGGTGCACGAGGCTGCGTACGACAATGAGCGAATCGGGCATCCTCCCCGCTGACAAGCACTCGTTCAATGATCGCACCCCACGACATGCCGCCCAAAAGCTGACCCGACGTGTCGTGTATGTTGATCGCCTCCCGCCCCTGATCAATAACGAGGGATTTCCCCTGGTGTCCAACAGTGGAAACGACAGGAAACGTCATAACGTCATCCCTACCTTTTCCGAGTGGCCTAAGTCAGAAGCCGATCCTACGCTGCTTGCCCCATGTTCTGGATCGATTTCACTAACGCATGGATTCGCTCACGGACATCCTCGGCTATCTCAGTGAACCGGACCCCCATTCCGGGACTGAACGTATATTGGTCGGCTTTTGGACAAACCCACGCTACGGTTCCTTTTGCCGGCATCCATTCCTCGGGTTTTTCGGGAAACGAGAACTCCATGGCGAGCTTCGTTCCTACTGGAAGTGGAGTTTGACTTTCGATAAATAACCCCCCACCACCAATGCCGCCCGCTCGGCTTTCGAACAGCAACCCCTCTGGGCTGTTGTAGCGTACACGGAAAGCAAGAGATATGCGCGGTTCTGATCGGACTTCTTTTTGAACGGACACCTTTCGATAGGCGAGAATTTGATCGATGACAAAGTCCCAGGATAGATTACCGATGATCTCCCCATTCGTACCGAATAAGACGACCATTTCACGTTCTGAGTCAAGCTCGATAGCTTTGGCTTTGTGCCGAAGACTCAAAGAAACAGGGTATTTCACAAGCCCTCCATCCGAGACACGCACGAGGCAAGTATAGCGCGGCCTTTCCCATTGTCGAGGCAAAGAGAAGGAGGCTAGTGAGAGAACGAGCCTGAACTATCTAGGCAGGAGAAGAGACGGCTTCGGTCCTCTCAATAAATAACTGGCAGGGTCATTGACCACTTGCAGAATTTATCAATGACTACGCAGTCTTAGCGTCTTTTTCCTGTTCGAATATACGCATCGGTGGGTTTTTGCCCAAGATTGCGTCTTCCGTTATTACCACCTCGACGATCTGCTTCTGAGAAGGAGCATCGTACATGACGTCAAGCATGACTTCTTCCAGGATAGCCCTCAGGCCTCTGGCACCGGTCTTCTGCGCATAAGCTTTTCGCGCCACCGCTCCCAATGCCCCTTCCGTGAATCGGAGCTTGACCTTTTCGAACGACAGCAGTTTTTCGTACTGCTTGGTCAATGCATTCCGGGGTTCGGTGAGGATACGGATCAACGCGCGCTCGTCCAACTCCTCTAACGTGGCTACGACCGGTAACCGCCCTACGAATTCCGGTATCAGGCCGTACTTCAGAAAATCTTCAGGCTGAACCTTCGCCAGGAGATCACCCAAGCGAACATCGTTTCGCCCGAGGATCTCGGCCCCAAATCCCATCGACTTTCGATTCAGACGCTGCTCAATGATCTGTTCCAAACCGACAAATGCTCCACCGCAGATGAACAGAATATTGCTGGTATTGACCTGAATAAATTCTTGATGGGGATGTTTCCTTCCGCCCTGCGGGGGAACGTTCGCGACCGTACCCTCAATCAGCTTCAGTAATGCTTGCTGAACGCCCTCGCCAGACACATCACGGGTAATAGACGGACTGTCGCTTTTCCGACTGATCTTGTCAATTTCATCGATGTACACAATCCCGCGCTCAGCCCGTTCTACATCATAGTCCGCGGCTTGCAAAAGCTTCAGAATGATATTTTCGACATCTTCGCCTACATAACCAGCTTCCGTTAAAGTCGTGGCATCAGCGAGAGTGAACGGAACATCCAGGTACTTGGCCAAGGTCTGGGCTAGGAGGGTCTTTCCGGTTCCGGTCGGACCCACCATGAGGATATTGCCCTTCTGAAGTTCAATATCGTCGACTTCTTTTTCCTTTGAGGAAATACGCTTGTAATGATTGTGCACGGCCACCGAGAGAATGCGTTTCGCCCGCTCCTGTCCGATGACATACTGATCGAGATGATGTTTGATTTCTGCTGGTTTCTTGAGTTTGGACGAAATTTCTTCTTTGGCCTCTTCCCAATCTTCCGCAATGATGTCATTGCAAAGGTTGACACACTCATCACAGATATACACCGTCGGTCCGGCAATCAGCTTTCGCACCTCATCACGGCTTTTCCCACAGAACGAACAGCGCAAGTGTCGGTCCATCTTTTCCTGCTTTGCCATGTACCCCCCCTGCGTTACTTGCCTTTGATTCCGTCTTTTGCTCCGTCGCCGGATTCTCCTGCCTTCAGAAATTTCGGTGGTCGCGTAATGACCTCGTCGATGAGACCGTATCGTTTCGCTTCTTCTCCTGACATGAAATAGTCTCGTTCCGTGTCATGCGCGATTTTCTCGATCGGCTGTCCGGTGTGTTTGGCCAGAATTTCATTGAGGCGTTCGCGAATCTTAAGAATTTCTCGGGCATGGATGTCGATTTCCGTCGCCTGTCCTTGGAATCCTCCCAAGGGTTGGTGGATCATCACCCGCGCATTGGGCAGGGCAAATCGCTTGCCCTTTGTTCCGGCGGTCAAGAGGAGCGCTCCCATACTGGCGGCCTGACCGAGACAGATGGTGTTGATCGGGGGCTTCACGTATTGCATGGTATCGTAAATGCCCAACCCGGCGGTCACACTGCCCCCGGGCGAATTGACATAGAGATTAATGTCTTTTTCAGGATCTTCCGCTTCAAGAAAGAGAAGTTGAGCAATGACCAAATTGGCGAACACGTCATCGATTGGGGCGCCCAAGAAAATGATGCGATCTTTGAGAAGGCGCGAGTAAATGTCATAGGCTCGTTCGCCTCGATTCGTTTGCTCCACGACGATCGGGACCAGCATGTTGCTCGATTCCTTTCCTTGATAAACCGCATGTCCGTGCTCCATGCACCTCCGGTACAATGGGCGACTGCGTTTATCCTTGTATGACCGCTTGACGATAGACGACGTCCAGCGCCTTGTCGGCCAAGATCCTTGCTCGTAACTCCTCAATGGCATCCTGGCCACCGGCCTGGATCATTTTCACGAGATCGGCCACTGGTACCCTGAGTTCCGTGGCCAATCGTGTCACTTCATTGTTCAAATCGTCCTGGCTCACCGACAAGCCCTCTTTCTCAGCGATGGCCTCAAGGATCAATCCCGCTTTGACGCGACGATTCGCTTCTTCACGGTTCTCTTCACGGATTCTCTTCAGTTCTTCCGCCTCGGGCGCAGGAAGGGATTCGGTGGCTTTGCCGCGCGACCGAGCCTGTAATTTCTGCCGTACAATCGTGCTGAGCTCTCGCTCAACGAGTGTGTCGGGGAGATCGAAATGATGGGTGTCGATGAGACGTTTGAGAAGCGTATCTTTATAGGACTCCTCGACATCCTTCTTGAGCGCCTGTTCCATCTGGCCGCGCAACTTGTCTCGTAATTCTTGGAGTGACGTGTAGGGCCCGCAGTCTTTGGCAAACTCATCGTCAAGGATGGGGAGCTTCTTCTGTTTCACCCCCTTTATCGCTAGACGGAAACGGACAGTTTTTCCGGCAACTCGTTGATCCGGATGGCTCACTGGATAGGTCTGAGGAATTTCCACGATACCCCCGGCCTGTTTCCCGATCAGATGAGCATCTATTTCTATCCCCAGCAAGGCGGCTTTCGATCCAACCTTATGGAGTTGGCCTTCCTTCTTCGTGCCTTCCAGAGGAGTTCCATCCAAAAATCCTTCGAGATCGACGACAGCATAGTCACCTTCGGCTAGAACTGTACCGGCTTCGGCCTCATCCAGCCGAGCCTGTTGTTCACGCAATACTTCCAGGGCTCGATCTACCTGTTCTTCCGCAACGGTGCGCTTGTCGGCCTGGAGGGAAATAGGATTCGGGGACTTGTAGTCGCGAAGTTGGATGGTGGGCTTAATTTCGACTGTCGCCGTGAAGATAAACGGAGAATCTTTTTTTATTTTGACGCGATCCAGTGGGGGAATATCCACCACCACTGGATTGATCCCGGCCTGTTTGATCGCTCGACCATAGAAATCCGGCACGAGCTTCCGGATCACGTCTTCTTCTATTGTTTTAGCATAACGCTTTTCCAAAATGGCCACCGGAGCTTTCCCGGGACGAAACCCTGGAATCTGGACCTGGCGATTGAGTTCCAAATATGCACGTGAAAATTGCTGCGTCACTTCATCGGCGGGCACCTCAATCTTCAAGGCGCGTTTCATCGGCCCCAATTCGGTCACTTCCATTTTCATCGTCGAAATCGAACTCCCTGCCTCGTCGGATGGTAGTAGTGGTGCGAGAGGGGGGACTTGAACCCCCACGGTTGCCCACGAGATCCTAAGTCTCGCGCGTCTGCCAGTTCCGCCACTCTCGCACGGTCGAGGATGCCCGCGGAGCTGTCACCTTTTTTGATGGTGACCTGAGAAGCAAAAACACGCGATGTCGTATAGCGTTGTACCGTTGGACGTATGTAAGTGTCAACCCATACGACCGGGGGTATTCTATCCCTAGTATGAATGGCCCAGCCGAACCGCTTGATGCCCTCCTTCTCCCCGTACTTGATCGCAATCGCTGCGTTCCTACGTACACCACAGTCCATCCCTAACACATATTGTTTTATTGTTTCCGATAAGAGAGTCGCCATCCGCCGAACTCCTCTCCGTCAGGACCGGCAAGGATTGCTCACCTTGCCGGTCACGAATACGCATGCTAAGATGCCTTGCCTTTGCACTTCTCGATGCGGAGAGGTGCGAGAGTGGACGAATCGACATGCTTGGAAAGCATGCGTCTCGGCAACGGGACCGTGGGTTCGAATCCCACCCTCTCCGCCAAACCGAGCTTGCTCGTACCGGCGGCTCTTCTAGGCTTTATGCTTTATCGTAATTGACGCCGCCGAATAGACACCTCAAGCGGGAACTGTGTTGGAGGGTCTCGTGAAAAATAGGGGCTGGGCCCTGTGCAATAGGACCCTGTGAACCCCGCCAGGTCCGGAAGGAAGCAACGGTAAGCAGTCAGTTCTGTGTGCCGCAGGATCACCTGGCCCCACTTCTCTAGAAACTTGCGAATGAGGCGCGTCATACATACCTGCAAGATCTGCTAGTGACTTAACATCGGGAGCATGGCGACAGTTGGACTACCAAGTCTCCGCGCGTAAATATCGACCCGGTACCTTTGATGACGTGATCGGTCAACCTCATGTCGTCCAGACCCTGACGAACGCGGTCTCGACGAAGCGCATCGCGCATGCATATCTCTTTTCCGGTACGCGAGGCGTCGGAAAAACGACTGTCGCGCGGATCCTCGCCAAAGCACTCAATTGTGAACAGGGACCGACAAGTCAACCCTGCGACATCTGTGAGAATTGCCGCGAGATCGCGCAAGGAAACTCCGTTGACGTCATCGAGATTGATGGTGCGTCCAACACCAGCGTGGACGATGTGCGGGAGATCCGCGAGAACGTGAAATTCACGCCGTTCCGTGGTCAGTTTCGAGTCTATATCATCGATGAAGTCCACATGCTCTCAAACTCCGCGTTCAATGCTCTGTTGAAGACGCTCGAAGAACCACCCGCACATGTGGTCTTCATTTTCGCGACCACGGAGATCCACAAAATCCCTGCAACGATTCTCTCGCGATGTCAGCATTACAATTTTCGTCGCCTTGCCAGGACCGAGATCATCGAACGGCTTCGACACGTGGCCGTACAAGATCAGTTGACGCTCGAGGAACGGAGTTTCATGGCTTTGGCTCGTGCCAGTGAAGGGAGCATGCGAGATGCCCTGAGTTTGCTCGATCAAGCTATTGCCTATGGCGGCAAGGCGATTTGCCACACAGACCTCGAACTGCTATTGGGAGCCGTCCCTCAAGAACTGGTGCACGAACTCCTTCGAGCGATCGTGGCCCAAGACAGCCCTACCGCTCTTGCGAGCCTTGCCACTCTGCTTGACGGGGGACATGACTTGCGGGCGTTTTGCTCGGAAGTTGTGGAACTGATCCGTAATCTGCTCGTAGCGGCAGTCGTTCCCGGTACGGCCGAGCTGCGTGGCTTGATTGAAACCTCGGAAGACGACCTGAAACAACTGTTGATGCATGCCAAGGCATTCACTCCAGAACAACTTCAGGAACTGCTGGCCATCTTTATCCAAGCGGAGGATTCGTTACGATTGAGCAGCCACCCTCGTTTCGTGATGGAAACCGCAGCGGTTCGAGCCACACGACTGCTGCGTCAACGAGAGTCGACGGTGACCCGCCCGGTACAGACAGCATCGTCTAGCCAAAAACCATCACCTGAACCAGAAGGACGCAAGACTGCTTCTGCAACCCCTTCCGCTCCTCCCTCACGCCAGAGCACACCTGCCGTGTCTAGGCCAGTCTCTCCACCCGTTCAAACGTCAGCGGTAGGAACGGATGACAGGCCGATGATTTCAGCCGAACTGCCTCCCTCTCCCCCAACCGCAACGATGATAGTCAGTCCGATTACCATGCCCGCCACAACCGACGACTCACAACCGTCGTTGCATTGGGACTCAGTGCAAGAAGAAATCGCCTCTTCCTTTCCAAATATTGCCCCCTTCCTCGAATCCGGTCGGTTTGTTGGAATAGAAGGTGGCGTGGTGACCATCGGGTTTCCCAAACAAGCCACTGTGGCCAGAGCCAGACTTGAGAAACAAGAAAACCTTCTGGTGTTATCAAAATTGTGTGAACAACAGCTAGGGCATCCGATACGTGTCCGCATCGCCGAGCTGACAGACACCGATCCACCGGGGCCGACGATGGCTCAAGCGAGAGCGGCCAAGGAACAAGAACAACGGTTGGTATTATTCGAACGTGCGAAAGCGAACCCGACGGTGAAGCAGGCTCTTGAGATATTCGGCGCCGAATTGGCGGAGGTCCGCACTATCGCACAGCAGGAGGCAAGCGAATGAAAAATCCTTTCGGCAACATGAGCAACATCCTTAAGCAAGCCCAAGCCATGCAAGAACAAATGGCCAAGCTCCAGGAGCAAGCAGCGTCAAAAACCGTCAGCGGGACGGCCGGTGGAGGGATCGTCACCGTCACAGCGAATGGAGCGATGCAGATCGTCAGCGTGGTGGTCGATCCCGAGGTGGTCAAGGGCGGCGACGTGGACATGCTCCAGGATCTGGTGGTGGCCGCGACGAACGAAGCGCTTCGCAAAGCCAAAGAATTGATGGAAGGGGAAATGAAAGCGCTGACAGGCGGGATGAAAATTCCGGGTCTGTTTTAACGATGGCCGTCGATCAACAGGGCTTGCTCGCGAGACTGATCAAGGAACTGGTCCGCCTCCCAGGGATCGGCCACAAAAGCGCCCAGCGGTTGGCTTTTCATCTTATGAAGGCCGAACGGGAGGATGCCTTGCGGCTCGCGGATACTATTCGTGCGGTAAAGGATGGATTGGCATTTTGCAGACAATGTCGCAACATCGCCGAAGCGGACTTATGTGAGTTTTGTCTCGACCCGAAACGCGATCGGACGAAGATCTTCGTCGTCGAAGAACCAAGCACGCTGTATGCCGTCGAACGGGCAGGCGCCTATCGCGGACTCTATCACGTCTTGCTGGGCGCGCTCTCCCCGCTGGACGGGATAGGTCCCGGAGACATCAAAGCGGATGAGCTTGTAGAGCGCGTGAAACTGGGCGGGGTCGAAGAAATTATTCTCGCGACGAACCCCACCATTGAGGGAGAAGCCACGGCGATCTATCTGACACGGTTGCTCAAGCCCTTCGGGGTCCGTGTTTCTCGAATTGCTTACGGAATTCCCGTCGGCATGGACATTGAGTATGCAGATGAGGTGACGTTGCTGAAATCGATCGAAGGTCGGCGGGATTTATAAACGAATGTGGGAAAGTTTCCGCCTCGTTGACCCCTCTCAACCGGATTGGTATAGTTCCATGTTTTTCTTACACTCAGAATTCTAGCCATGAAGAGACGCCGTTCCGGCACACCCATTCCCTCGACAAAGTCCTCCAGTCCGGCACGTGCAAAACGTCCGGCAAACAAGTCGAAAGGCGGAACTCGGAACGCCAAATACCCCGACATCCGCCGTGATCTCGAACGTCAACGCGCGGCCATCCTCTCTGACGTTGGGGAAGTCTTGACCCATCGAGGCGACCTCGAGGCATTTCCCGACGTCAGTGACCAAGCCTCCGCTGAAGTCGACCAGAATTTTTCCATGCGAATTCGGGAACGCGAACGGAAACTGCTGAAGAAAATCGACGAAGCCCTGGAGCGGATGGACGCCGCCACCTACGGGACATGCGAACGCTGCGGCGGAGACATCCCTTACAAGCGGCTTAAAGCCCGCCCGGTCACCACTTTCTGTATCGAATGCAAAACCCTTCAAGAGCAGGAAGAGCAAGCTCGAGGCTGAGGTCTTCTGCTCGCGGGATCGAACGCGCAAAGATACTCACGACAGAAGCCGAGACTACTGCTTCAAGGCCTTGACCCGATCCTTGGCATACGCAACACGAGCTTCCTCTTCGGGGATTCCTTCCACAAGGGCGAGATAGGTTTCGTACTCGGAGATGGCGCGTTTAGGGTTCGTGCTTTCAGAAGCTTCGGCCAAATTGAATCGGGCGAGAGCATAGTTGGGGCGCAGGGTCACCGCTTTTTCAAACAAGCGTATGCCGGCAGCTCTGTCCCCGAGTTTGACCTGGACGGTGCCGAGATTGTTCAAAACTTCCGGAGTATTGGGCCTCAGGGCCAGTGATTGTTGCAATTCCGCTTTCGCCTTTTCAAATTGTCCCTTCACCAGCCATGTGACTCCAAGTTTGTGCCGTGCTTCGGCCAGCCATACTTGATTTGTGAATCCACTGGCAATCGCTTTTTGATACGCATCGGCCGCGACATCATAGTTCTTGTCACCGCAATAGGCGAGCTGAGCGGCTTGGCCACGAGCGAATTGCTGCAAAGACGAAAACGGTTCTTTATCCTCGGTTCCCTGGCTCTCCATTTTCTGCCCCCCCTTACCGCCCGCCGGATTGCGAAGCCGATCGAGGAACTCTCGTCGGTACGGAGAGAAGAGCCGTACATAAGGATCAATGGTGAACGAGGCCTGGAGCAGCACCGGGTGCTCGTTCAGACCGATAACGAGATACTGGGTCGTACTTTTTTCGTCTCCAGTTTCCAGGAGCGCGCTGCTTTCCATATTTGTTCTTGTTTCCAATTGAGCCACGTTCAAATAGAACTCCACGGAGGGTTTCAACTGGGAGAGCGTGCGCCGGAGCACAGGATAGGGGTCGAGATCCAGTCCTTTTGGGAACGTAAACAGCGCTCCAACTAAGACACCATCCTCGTCAAAAAAATAAGACTCTTCTCCGTGTGATGCACTGTTGTTCAATGGAATCGTGAGTTCCTGGCCGCTTCCCCAATCCTTCGAGGTGTGGGATACGATGGGATGTTTTTTCAGGAATTCCACCTGACGCTCACACAGTGCCGCTGAGCCCAGCAGGACCAGGTCGCTTTTGGAGGGGGGAAGCGGAGGTTTGATGGGAGCCGCTGAACCGCTACACCCGATCACTAGACCCACACCAATAGTGAGGTAGGCCAAAGATATGTACCGGAGGAAATCCATAGAACAATCCTGAACTGCGTATCACCGAACAATACACGATTTGAGGGGAGCATCGCGAAGAGGAAATGAAAAGGCCCGCTCTTGGGAAAGAGCGGGCCCTCGCTGGACCGCGAGAATGACCAGAACTACCGTCGTTGAGCGTTCACCATATTGTCTTCAGCCGTATAGCCTGAGAGATAAGCGAATCCGCTGGCTAGCGTGTAGATTGGACGATTGATCCCATAATCGAACGCATGACCGATCGGATTGGCAACGAAACCCAGCCAGCGAAGAGGGTGATCATTGACAGCCGAACCCGCGGCGGGGTCCGAGTAGACTAGTGCGGTGCTGTCCAGAATGTTATAGATGCTAGTCGGAGGCGTATATTCCTTGGCATCGACACTTGCGCCTTGTTGGTGCGTCGTGCTGCAGCCCATAGCGACCATCGCCAGCATCATGACACCGATAACAGTCAGCCTGACTTTCATAACAGCACCTCGCTAGATTTTGGTTCTGTCTCACTTACAAACCTGTCTCTCCTACCAAAACAATGAGAAGTGTAGCCGATATCCTTGGTTCTGTCCAAGATTTCGACTTTGTGAGGAGATCCCAATCAGCTAACAGAAACAGCGAGGTTCCAAAAGGGAGCATGGTGGGCGATACAGGTATCGAACCTGTGGCCTCTTCCGTGTGAAGGAAGCGCTCTACCACTGAGCTAATCGCCCAACCGGGGTAGAGTCTAGCATGGGGTTTCGGCATGGTTCAACGTTGTCTCTCTCCTTGACTTCACCGAAAGATGGTTTTTAGAATGAACGCCTTTCACTCAAAGGAATGTTCGATCATGAGAGACGATGTGGTCATCGTGGGTGGAGGTCTGGCTGGCTCCGAAGCCGCCTGGCAAGCGGCGAATCGCGGCGCCAAGGTCACGCTCTACGAGATGCGCCCGAAAGAAATGACGAAGGCGCACAAGACGGGACATTTGGCCGAACTCGTCTGTTCAAATTCGCTGGGATCCTTGGACCCGCTGAATGCACCGGGCATACTCAAAGAAGAGATGCGTCGACTGAATTCGCTGATCATATCCGCCGCAGAGCAGGCCCGTGTTCCGGCCGGATCGGCGCTGGCGGTGGACCGTGATCAGTTTTCGTTGCACATCACCCATGCCTTGGAAGGACATCCACGCATCAGAATTCTTCATGAGGAAATCTCCGACATTCCAACGGACTGCCTCTGTATCATCGCAACGGGACCGTTGACCTCCGATAAGCTGTCTCAAGCCATTCGTGCTGCAACGCAATCCCAACATTTGTATTTCTATGACGCCATTTCGCCCATCGTCGATGCGGACTCGATCAACATGAACGTGGTCTTTCGTGCCTCGCGCTACGACAAGGGTGGAGATGATTATTTGAATTGTCCCATGACGGCAGAACAGTACACTGCCTTTTATGATGCCCTGATGGCCGCAGAAAAAGTACAGCCGAAGGAATTTGAAAAGACACCGTATTTCGAGGCCTGTGTGCCGATCGAAGTGCTAGCCGAGCGCGGCCGCCAGACGATGCAATTTGGTCCGCTCAAGCCGGTGGGCCTCAAAGATCCACGAACCGGGTTCGAGCCCGCCGCAGTCGTGCAACTACGCACAGAAAACATCCATCGCACCTGTTACAATTTGGTCGGCTTTCAGACCAAACTGACCTATCCCGAACAGAAGCGCGTCTTTCGGATGATTCCAGGCCTCGAACAGGCGGAGTTTCTTAGATATGGAAGCCTCCATCGCAATACCTTCATTAACTCCCCACAGCTCCTGTTGAACACCTTGCAGTTCAAAGCTCGCGGCACGCTTTTTTTTGCCGGGCAGCTCGTCGGCGTGGAAGGCTATACCGAATCGGCGGCCATGGGAGGCCTGGCCGGGATCAACGCTGCGCGAGCTTTGGCGGGGGAACCGTTGATCACACCTCCTCCCACAAGCGCGCATGGCTGCTTGGTTTCCCATATCGCCGCCTCGGATCCTCGCCATTTCCAACCGATGAATACGAATTTCGGTTTATTTCCACCTTTGTCGCCACCCCCCAAAGACAAAGAGAAGAAGCGTCGCGCGTTGAGCCAGCGAGCGCTTGAGGATTTCGACGCATGGAAGATGCGATCAAGACTTTCCTAATGCAGCTCCAGGTCGAACGCAACGCCTCACACGAGACGATTCGCAATTACCGATCCGACCTGCATCAGCTGGAGAAGTTCCTTCAAGGAACCCGACAAGACACCTCACCTATTCACATCGATACGATCACCGGCGACGATATTCGTGCGTACCTACACGACCTGGATCGACGAGGTGAGAAAGTTTCATCTTTGGCCAGAAAGTTGGCTTGCCTGCGAAGTTTTTTTCGATTTCTCATTCGTGAGGGGCATCTCCGTAACAACCCCACGGAAAACCTGCGAAGCCCCAAGGTACCAAAGCCACTTCCACGTGTGTTGACCAAGGACGATGCAGCAGCGCTCATGGAGTTTCCGGTGGGACAATCGCCTCTCTCTTTGCGCGATCGTGCCATGCTGGAAACAATGTATTCGACCGGTGCTCGGGTGAGTGAGGTCGTGGGGATCAATCTTGATGACTTGAACGAGCCGGACGGCATCGTGTGTCTGAGAGGAAAGGGCCGCAAGGAGCGGATGGTTCCCATCGGAGATATGGCGCTTCTCGCGATCCGAGAGTATCGCAAGTCCTTGAAACCGACGATCGGCAGCAGTCATCTGTCGTCTCCGCTGTTCTTGAATCATCGTGGGGATCGGATCACGACGAGAAGCGTGGCTCGAATGGTTTCTCGATACTCCAGCCGTCTCGCGAGCGGAGCGGTCAGTCCCCACGCGTTGCGGCACTCCTATGCAACTCATCTCCTCGATGAGGGCGCAGACCTACGGTCCATACAGGAAATGCTCGGCCACGCGTCGCTGAGTACGACACAAAAATATACCCACTTGGCAATGGATCAACTCGTCGCGGTGTACGACCACGCCCATCCGCGAGCGCGGGCGGCGACACGTTCTTCGTCAGGAAAGGACCGGAAATCGTCATGACCATTCGATCGACCACCATCCTATGCGTCCGGCGCAACGGTCGAGTTGCCATGGGCTGCGACGGTCAGGTGACCGTTGGAACCACGGTGATGAAGCACAATGCCAAGAAGCTCCGACGCTTGCATCATGACCAAGTGCTGGCGGGATTTGCCGGCGCCACGGCCGACGCGTTTACGTTGTTCGAGAAATTCGAGAGCAAGTTGGAGGAGTATCGGGGCAACCTCACGAGAGCCGCGGTCGAACTGGCGAAAGACTGGCGCACCGACCGGGTGCTTCGACGATTGGAGGCGCTGCTCGCCGTTGCGGGGCGGGACCAGTCGTTCATCATTTCTGGGACCGGCGATGTGGTCGAACCGGAAGACGGCATTCTCGCCATCGGCTCCGGTGGGCCTTATGCGCTGGCAGCGGCTCGCGGGCTCTTACGCCACTCCCAGCTCGAAGCTCCGGTCATCGTCACGGAAGCCATGAATATCGCCGGGTCTATTGACATCTATACCAACCAACAGATTACTGTTGAAGAACTCCAAGGATAACGCACGATGATGAAGCCGCTTGCGAGCGACGCCGAACCGCTCAATCTCAACAGTCTCACGCCGCGTCAGATCGTCGAAGAACTGAATCGCTACGTCATTGGACAAAAGGACGCGAAACGAATGGTCGCCATCGCCCTTCGCAACCGCTGGCGCCGTCAGCAACTGTCGCCCGATCTCCGGGATGAGGTCATGCCGAAGAACATCATCATGATCGGGCCGACCGGCGTGGGCAAGACGGAGATCGCGCGGCGGCTTGCCAAGTTGGCCGAAGCCCCCTTCATCAAGGTCGAAGCGTCGAAGTTCACCGAGGTCGGTTACGTCGGACGTGATGTGGAATCGATCATTCGTGACTTGACCGAACTGGCCATCAACATGGTCAAGACCCAACGGTTGGCCTCCGTTCAGCAGAAGGCGGAACAACAAGGCGAGGAACGATTGCTCGATTTGCTCCTGCCGCCGCCTCCCCCTCGCCCGGGCTTTGTGGACAGCACGAGCGAGCCTGCGGCTCAGACCCCTCACGATTCCCACGACACGACGCGATCGAAACTGCGTCTGCAGCTGCGCGAAGGGAAGCTGGATGAGCGAACCGTGGAGATGGAAGTCAAAGAGCGAGGACTTCCGGTGGGCGTCATCTCCAACGTGGGCGGCCTGGACGACCTCGAGAGCAATCTTCGTGACATGCTGGGCGGGATGTTCCAGGGCAAGAAGAAGAAACGGGTGATGAAGGTGCCCGAAGCGCTCAAACACCTGACGCAGGAAGAGGCGCAGAAACTGATCGACATGGATGACGCCACACGGGAGGCCATCACCAAGGTGGAACAGACCGGCATTGTGTTTCTCGACGAGATCGATAAGATCGCCGGCCGTGAGCGCACCATGGGGCCCGATGTATCCCGAGAGGGTGTCCAGCGCGATCTCCTTCCCATCGTGGAAGGCTGTACGGTCAACACCAAGCATGGCCCCGTCGTGACGGATCACATCCTGTTCATCGCCGCCGGAGCGTTTCATGTCGCAAAGCCGTCCGATCTGATCCCGGAGCTTCAAGGTCGATTTCCGATCCGTGTCGAACTCAGTCCGTTGTCCAAGGAGGATTTCGTGCGCATCCTGACGGAACCGAAAGGCGCCTTGGTCCGGCAGTATCAGGCTTTGCTGGCCACCGAAGGGCTCGCCATTGAGTTCACCAAGGACGGCCTGGAAGAGGTCGCCGAGGTAGCGGTGCAGGTAAATGAACGGACCGAGAACATCGGTGCGCGTCGCCTGTTCACCATCATGGAACGGTTACTTGAAGACATTTCTTTCGAGGGACCAGGCTGGCCCGACAAACGGATCAACATTACTGCGACGTACGTCCGGGACCGGTTGAAAGATATCGTGAAGGACCAGGATCTGAGCCGGTATATTTTGTAAGGGTCCGGCGGTGGTCGCCGGAAGTTCAGCATGAACAAACTGATCAAGAAGGCCAACGTCCTCATCGAAGCCCTCCCGTACATTCGGACGTTTCGGGGTAAGACCGTGGTCGTCAAATACGGCGGCCATGCGATGACGGATTCGTCCCTCAAGGAACGGTTTGCGCAAAATATCGTGCTGCTGAAGTACGTCGGCATCAATCCCGTCATCATTCACGGCGGCGGTCCGCAAATCGACAAGATGCTCGACCGCCTCGGCATCGAAGCGAAATTCCGTCATGGCGTTCGGATTACCGACGAGGCCACGATGGAAATCGTGGAAATGGTCCTGGCGGGAAAAATCAACATGGAGATCACCGATTTGATCAACCGACACGGCGGCAGTGCGGTCGGGTTGAGCGGGAAGGATGGAGGCTTGATTCTCAGCAAGCCGTTGACGGCCAAGGCCTGGGCCGAAAGCCTCGATCGCGAGTTGGAGGGAGCGGACGGCGACGGTGATTTTGGGTTGGTGGGCGACATCGAAAAGGTCGATCCGGGTTTATTACGCAACTTGCAGGAAGATCACTACATCCCCGTGATCGCGCCCATCGGAACGGATCGCGAAGGGAATACGTACAACATCAACGCCGATCTTGTGGCGGGGGCGGTCGCCGGTGCGTTACGTGCGGAAAAACTCGTCATGATGACCGATATCAAAGGCATTCGCGACGCCAACGGGCGCCATCTCTCCACCGTCTCCCGGAAAGACGTGCAGCGCATGATGAAGAAAGGGACCATCACGGAGGGGATGATCCCGAAAGTTCACGCCTGCCTGGACGCGTTGGCCGAGGGGGTCGGGAAAGCCCATATCATCGACGGGCGCATTCCCCACGCCGTACTGCTTGAAATTTTCACGCACAAGGGCATTGGGACTGAGATCGTAAATTAATTCACCATTGACGGACCACGTGCCGGTTGATCGAAATCTGCTCAACAAGGACCTCCATCGCCTCATCGGCGAGCGTCATCCTCTCTCTTCTCCGATTCGCCTGCAGGAAGCCGAAGCGTATCTACACCGACAGTTCTCAGAAGCCGGTCTGACCGTCACGAAGCCACCCTTTCAAGCCCTGGGCGGCACGTACCATAATGTGATCGGAACGGTGGTTCCCGACACGGAGCCATTCCAATCCGCGCCGCCGCTGATCCTCGCCGCACACTTCGACACAGTGCAGGGGTCTCCCGGTGCCGACGACAACGCCAGCGCCCTCTCGGTGATGCTCCACGTTGCTCGCCAGGTCCGAGCCCTGAACGTCACCAGACCGATCCGTTTCATCGCCTTCAACTTGGAAGAAGAGAACTTGCTCGGCAGCGCCGCCTATACGGGGCTTTTGAGAAAGAATCGCGAAGCGATCCACGGCGCGATCGTGTTGGAATGTGTCGGTTATGCGAGCCACCAACCGAACTCGCAAAAAATTCCTCCCGGTGTGCCCATCGCCGTGCCCACGACTGGAAATTTTCTCGCCGTGGTCGGGAACGAGCGGTCACAGGCCCTGACCAGCTCCGTCGTTCAGGCTATGAAATCACACCTCCCGATCGTTCCCTTGATCGTGCCTGGCAACGGAGAAAGGCTCCCGGACACCAGGCGTAGCGATCACACCTCGTTCTGGGAGCAAAGGATCCCCGCCGTCATGCTCACCGATACGGCGAACTTCCGCAATCCTCACTACCATCGTTCGACCGACACGCTCGACACCTTGAACCTCGACTTCATTGCGTCAGTGGCCGATGGTCTCATGGCGGCGATCATCGCATTGGCCGGTCGGCGTTCTGCGTAGCTTTCATTTGCCGAATTGGCTAGAATCCCGTGGCTCAGCGGTGTGGCGCCGTTACCGACAGAAGCGCGAGCTGCGCCGGTTGCGTGGTTCGTCGAGTCCATTGCCCGAGGAAGTTCTTGACCGCCTCGACCGGCTTGAAGCGGAACAGGAGTGCCGCGAGAGACGGTATGTGGGGAAGCCGATTTCATGAGGCAGTCGAACTGATGCCTTCTCGAAAACCTGATCTTGCTCCTCATACCTTGGAGCCGCTGATCCTAGTCATTCGAAACCAACGTGTCATCCTGGACGCGGACTTAGCCAAGTTGTACGGCGTGCAAACGAAGCGCTTCAACGAAGCATTCAAACGCAATCGGCATCGGTTCCCTGACGATTTCGCCTTTCAACTCACCGCCGTGGAGTTCACCAACTTGAGGTCGTAATGTGCGACCTCAAGTTCGCAAGCTATTGAATCTACGACCAGTCCTCACGGCGGTCGTCGGTATCACCCTTGGGCCTTTACCGAACACGGCGCCGTGATGGCCGCTAACATTCTTCATAGCGAACAAGCGATTCACATGAGTGTCTTTGTGGTCCGAGCCTTTGTTCAGTTGCGAGAACAGATCGCCGCCAACCGAACCATTCTCAAACGTCTCGCTGAGATTGATAAGACCTTGCTCGAGCAGGATACCGCCTTGGTGGACCTGTACGAGAAACTGCAACCGCTGCTGCAACCACCTCCCGACGCACCTAAGCGACGAATCGGTTTTCAGTCGAAGGGAAAAGCCTAGCAGGATTCAATGAGGACGCGCCTCTCTGGTTCAACTCGGCAAGCTATCGCCTCTATATTTGATCGCCTTGATTACAAGCGCTTGGAATCCGTCTATTGCTACGAAGGGGGCGATGAGTTCTGGCGTAAGAAGCGGGAACCCTGCCGACGGCTAGGAACCAAAGTGGCCGAAGTTCTCGTACAGAAGTTACCGCATGGCGGGCGAAGTCTGTATGTCGGAGCCGGCGTAACGGAGCTGCCGACATTAATCGCGGAAGTGATAGAACTCGAGCGCGAGGTCGCGCCCTATAATCTTAGGCGGTCGGAGGTAGCGGTCCTCAATCGTGCCTGCCGATCGCTCCCCGTGAAGTTTAGAGCACAGGACGCCTCCCTCGCGTCAGGCCTCTTCGACCATCTCTGGATTGTGAGTGTCTTGAACGATCCTGAACGGTTCCCCCACCTATCGCCCTTGTCCTATGGCCGAGCGGATCCCGTGACGTTTGACCCTGGACGGTTTCAGAAGGAGCGGCGGATTGTTCAATCCATCGTGAACCGCTGCCTGCCAAAGCTGCGGCTGCCGGGCCTCGTGACGACATCGACTGAGGAAGCTATCTGGATTGCGGATTGGTGCCATCGGCATGGGGTTCCCTACCGCGTGGAACGGAAACAGTACCCTACGGCTCTGGTGGGTGATCCGATCTGTGTTGTTCGGATCGGACGGCGCAAGTTCAAAAGTCGAACACTCCGCACGTCATAACGTCTCACCTTTGCACCTTGCCGACTTTTACACTTTGAACCCCGCGTTCTTCCCCGAATCGGATAGATACTGGCGGGCGTATCTCACGTAGTTCTCTGCCGACTCTCTAACCCAGGCGAGCTCTTTCTCGGTAACCGGTCGCTTCACCCTAGCCGGTGATCCAAGGATCAAACTCTTCGGTGGAACGAGCGTGCCCTCGACGATCAAAGCTCCGGCTCCCACTACGGAATCTTCGCCGATCACTGCACCGTCCATGATGATCGCGCCCATGCCCACCAATACGCGATCATGGATCGTACAGCCGTGCAACACGACATTGTGACCAATTGTGACATCGTTACCGATGATGAGTGGATGGGTATCATGCGTCACATGGAGCATGCAGAGATCCTGGACGTTCGTTCTTTCTCCGATTCGGATGTAGTTCACATCGCCCCGGATGACAGCGTTGAACCAAGCGCTGCAGTAGTCACCCATGGCGACATCGCCGATCACAACGGCGGTCTCTTCGACAAAGCAGGATTCGGGGATCGTTGGTCTGATGCCCTGGAAGGTTCGAATCATGAGGGGCACTCTATGGGAAGTGAGCGGTTGCCCGCAAGGGTCTGCACGGCCTGATTGACAGTCTTTTTGGCCCTCCCGTAGACTGCCTCCATGTCACAACCGCTGATCACTCCACGAAGCACCAAACCGCCAGCCCAACGGGACAGGCACGGATCCCTGATCGAAGCCGGTTCTCGGAAAACCACGATCGGGTTTGTGAACCTAGGCTGCTCCAAAAATCAGGTCGACTCGGAAATCATGCTTGGGACCCTCGTGTCCGATGGCTTTCAACTGACCAACGAACCCCAAAAGGCCGAGGTCGTCATTGTCAATACGTGCGGCTTCATTGAAGAAGCCAAAGAAGAATCGATCAACACGATTCTCGAACACGGCCGTCTAAAGAAAACCGGCACCTGCCGTGTCTTGATTGCGGCCGGCTGCTTGGCACAACGCTATCAAGGCGACTTGCTCAAGGAATTACCGGAATTGGATGGGGTGGTCGGCACCGGGGAGTTCGGCAAGATCGCGGAGATTTGCCGAGATTTGTTGGCTCCCAAGAAACGGCACCAACGCCTTTGGATCAGTCAACCCCCCTACCTCTACGATGAATTGGCCCCCCGCCTAAGACTCGGCAACCGGCATAGCGCCTACGTGAAGATCGCCGAAGGCTGCAACCGTAACTGTGCCTTCTGCGCCATTCCGCTGATGCGCGGGAAACAGCGCAGCAGACCGGTAGAATCCATTGTCGCTGAGGCGCGCCGGCTCGCCGCCGAAGGGGTCAAAGAGATCAACCTCATCTCACAGGACACGGTCAACTACGGAGTCGATCTCGGACTTCGCCATGGACTCGTGTCACTCCTCCGTGAATTGGTCACGGTAAAGGATGCGCGTTGGATCAGACCCTTCTACTTATATCCGCAGCAAGTCACCGACGAGCTGTTGGACCTCTATGCGGGCGAAGAACGCATCGTCAAGTACATCGACATGCCGTTGCAACACATCAACGATCGGATGCTCAAAGCCATGCACCGATTGGGTGACCGGGCGGCCATCGAGCGATTGGTCGAGCGGATCAGACATCGTATTCCCGGCGTCACCTTTCGCACCGCGTTCATCGTGGGGTTCCCCGGCGAAACCGACGCCGCGTTCGCCGAGCTGCGCGATTACGTCGAGCGGACGGAGTTCGATCGGGTCGCCGTCTTTCTCTACTCGGACGAGGAAGGAACCTCGGCCGTCGACCTGGGCGACAAAGTCGAGCGGGAGGTGATGGATGAGCGCCGCAGCGCGATTCTATCGATCCAGGAATCGATTGCGGTCGCCAAAGGAAGGGCCAACGTGGGCTCCATCCTCGATGTGCTCATCGATGGACGCTCCGCAGAAACGGACGGCGTCTTGGAGGGACGCCACGCAGGACTCGCTCCTGAAATCGACGGGGTGGTCTACATCGACGAAGGCAAGTCTGATCCCGCTCCACGGTACCTTGCGCACCACAATGTCCTCGCTCCAACATCGGGTGACTTCTGCAAGGTCGAGATCACTGATGCGGCCGGCTTCGATCTCATCGGACGCATCGTTACGAATCCCATTCACTGAGTGTGGTTTCTTGTTGTTCCTGTTACGCTCAAAGCGCCGTCCAACACTGGAGTAAAACCTCGATGACCGCCCGGACAAAAGATTCGATCATTCTGCTGATCCATTGCAAGGACCGTAAAGGCATCGTCGCGCGAGTATCGGGATTTATTCACGACTTCGGCGGCAATATTCTCGACTCCGACCATCACACTGACGAGGAAACGAACGATTTCCTCATGCGGATGGAATTCGCCACGGAGGGATTTCAGATTCCCTCGGACGACATTCCAGCCGCCTTTGCTCCGATCGCAAAAGTGTATGAGATGCATTACGAAGTATACCCATCCAGCCGACGAACCCGCGTCGGCCTACTGGTTTCGAAACAAGATCACTGCCTGGCCGATCTCCTCCAGCGGCACCGGCGAGACGAGCTGCACATCGATATCCCGGTCATTATCTCGAATCACGACACCTGCGCCGGCTGGGCCGATCTCTTCAAGATTCCCTTTGCCGTCTATCCCGTGACGAAGGAGACCAAGCCTCAGCAGGAACAACAGGTTTTGGCCCTGCTGAAAGAGCATCGGGTAGAGCTCGTGGTGATGGCCCGCTACATGCAGGTTCTCACCGCGGATTTTTTATCTCAGGTCGGCAGCCCGGTCATCAACATCCACCATTCTTTTCTTCCGGCCTTTATCGGAGCCAATCCTTACCGGCAGGCCTACGATCGCGGCGTGAAGATCATCGGAGCCACGGCACACTACGCGACCAAAGATTTGGACGAAGGACCGATCATCGAACAAGACGTGATTCGTGTAGGACATCGGGATACGGTTGAAGATCTCGTGCGGAAAGGACGCGACTTGGAAGAGATCGTGCTCGCCCGGGCCGTGCGGCGGCACATCGAGCGGCGTATCTTAGTCTACGGAAGAAAGACCGTGGTGTTCGACTGACCCCTTCGTACCTGTAGACGGAAAACCGATAGGGAGCGGGATGACACCGCTCCCCTTTTCTCGGTTTCTTCAAGACTATACTTTTGCGGATAGGAACAGAGAATTTCCACGCCGATTGATGAGCATTAAGATATTGTCCCCCTTTTTCACCTCGGAGGACGCTCTCTCGAAATCCTTCACGGACGTGATCGGCTGCCGGTTCATTTCCCGGATGACATCGCCCGGCATAAGCCCGGCTTTCCCGGCTCCACTGTCCGGCTCGACTTTAGTCACCACGACACCCTGCTTCTCTTTCAGACCACGTTCTTTCGCGGTGTCGTGATCTATGTCTTCGGCCGCAAGACCGGATAAGGCATAGTCGGTGTCGGTCCGTTCCGCCTTGGCAATCTTCGTTTCTTCCGGCTGCTCACCGACTCTCACGGTCAACTCACGTTCTCGTCCATCACGGATTACTTTCAGGATCACCCTCGTGCCGACTGACGTTCTGGTCACAAGACGCTGCAAGGCGACTCCATCTTCCACGGGAGTGCCGTGATACCCGATAATTACGTCGCCCTGCTTCAGGCCTGCCTGCTCCGCCGGACTTCCCTCTTTCACGTCACTGATCAACGCGCCTTTGGCGTCCTTCACGCTGAACGACCTTGCCAGGTCCTGGTTCAGGTCTTGAAGACCGATACCAAGATAACCCCGGACCACCTTGCCGCTCTTGACGAGACTCTCATAGATCGGCTTGGCCATCGTCGTGGAGACCGCGAAGCCGACGCCTTGATACCCTCCGGTCTGCGAAAAGATGGCGGTGTTGATGCCCACGAGCTCGCCTTTGGTGTTCACCAATGCACCGCCTGAGTTACCGGGGTTGATGGCGGCGTCTGTTTGAATGAAATCCTCATATTGCGTGATTCCCATATGGCCCCGACCGACCGCGCTTACAATTCCCAGGGTCACTGTGGAATTCAACCCGAACGGATTGCCGACGGCCAACACATACTCCCCGACTTGCAGACGTGAAGCATCGCCCCACGGTACGGCAGGAAGATCCTGCGCGTTGACTTTCACCACTGCCAAATCGGTTTTGGGATCGGTGCCGACGATTTTTCCCTTGAATTCGCGCTTGTCCGGAAGCGTGACATTGACCTCACGCGCCTTGGCGATCACGTGATTATTGGTCAAGATATAGCCATCCGCAGAAATGACGACGCCCGACCCTTGCCCCCTCCGCGGCCCTCGAGGTTCAAAAGGGTCGGCTGGTCCCCGCCCGCGAGGACCGAACGGTTTACCGAAAAATTCTTCCATTCGGTCTCGCAGCTCGTCAGGGACAGCGAATCCCTCCGATACCTTGTCCGTCATGACAGTCGTGATGTTGACGACCGCCGGAGTGACCTGCTTGGCAACCTCCGTGAAGCCGCTTGCCGGCGGGCCTACGGCGACAGGCATAACCGTCGGTGACGGAACGTTCGATGCGTAGGATGCCGTGAGTAAGTGGCCGCCCCAAATCAGGACGCCGCTCAGAAGACCGATTCCTATCACGGAACCGATGGCGCGATACGGATGCGATGGCATGACTTCCTCCTTGTGACGCCGTTGATCGATGATCGACGGAAATCGAATTCTAGACGACAAAGAACGTTTCCCGGTCTCGACGGAAGCTAACAACCGGTGATGAGAAGCAGATTAACGGCGGATTAAACTTTGCTAAGCGGCGGAATGAGTGAGCGGCAGCACGACCGTAAAGGTTGATCCCTGGCCGAGATCGCTTTTGACTTCTACCCGACCCTCGTGCAAATCCGCGATCCAGGCACAGATGGCGAGACCGAGGCCCGTCCCCTTCTTCGTGTGAGCGCGGGCGACATCCGTGCGGAAGAACCGCTGGAAAATCTTCTTATGATCGGCCTGGGCGATGCCGATCCCATGGTCCGTGACCGACAACCTGGCCTCTCGACCGTCGTTCAACAGCGAGATCTCGACCTTGCCGCCAGGATACGAATACTTCATTGCATTCTCGACGAGATTGAGCAACAGCTCGCGAAGTCGCAAGTCGTCGCCCTGAACGACCACGGGCATCACCGTTCCCAGCACGACCTCGATATTGCGGTCCTGCCCGAGCAGCGTGGCCTGGCGATGAATATCTTCAACCAAGGACTCCATCGCCACGGGCAACGACTCCATTTTGACCTCTCCCATATCGGCACGGGAGAGGAACAACAACTCGTCGACGATTCGGGTCATTCGATCAATTTCCTCCAAATTGCTCTCGAGCACCGACTTATAATCTTCGAGAGCACGAGGTCGCCGCAGAACCAAGTCCGTTTCGCCCTTCATCACCGTGAGAGGGGTCCGCAACTCATGCGACGCATCGCTGGTGAATTGACGGATTTGGCGGAACGAGACATCCAGTCGGCCGATCATGTTGTTGAAGGTGGCGGCCAGTCGGCCGATTTCGTCGTGAGCCGCCGGCATGGTGAGGCGTTGGCTGAGATCTCCCGCGGCAATGCGCTGTGCCGCAAGCGTAATCTTATCGACGGGACGTAACGCTCGTCCCGCCAAGAACCATCCCCCCGCCAGAGAGACGGCCAAGGCGATCGGGATGGCCACCAGGAGTAGAATCAGGAATCGGTGGAGCGTCTCTCCGACCGACTCCATCGACGTGCCCACTTGCACGATGTACAGGAGATTCCCCCGATACATGATGGGCACGGAAATCAGCCGCAACGGAGGCTCATTGGGATACTTGGCCGACTCGAACGTGCTCTGGCCGGCGAAGGCGGTTTCTAGAGCCGTGCGACTGAGTGGAACCTCGTGTTGCCTGATATTGGGGGATCGGATCGTGATCGTCCCCGAGGGGCTGAAGATCTGGAAGAATTTATCGATTCTGGCGAGCTCGGGAAACTGTGAAATCAGCTCTTCTTCGTCGATCAACGGAAGAAATCCTCGGGCTTCAAGCGATCGCACGGCGGTCGTCGCCGTTTCTTCCAGCGATTCATCGACCGTGTCGCGGAGGTTTCTCGCCGTAATGGCATACAGAATCACGGAGAAAACGATCAAGACCACGGCGAGAGCGGTCCCGTACCAGAGGGTCAGCCGAACACGTAGCGGCATAGGTCAGTTCCTGGTCACCGTGACGAAATGATACCGCTGTAGAGCCTTGTCGTCGGTTTGGCCCATCTAAAGTCGCTGCACGAACGCGAGAGAGGTTTCGGCATCGTGCTAGTCGGCTTTCAGCATATACCCGCTACCGCGAATGGTATGGATCAATTTCTTGGTTCGCCCTCGATCGATTTTATTTCTGAGGTAATTGACGTAGACATCGATGACGTTCGTGAACGTGTCGAAGTCTTGATTCCACACGTGTTCGGAAATCATGGGCCTGGTGAGCACCCGGCCTGTATGGCGCATCAGATATTCGAGCAAGGCGTACTCTTTTAACGTCAGATCGATACGTTGCCCGCCGCGGGTCACATCGCGGGTCGCCGGGTTCAGAATGAGATCGTCCACCTGAAGGATCCCCGGGCTTTCGGATGCCCCACGGCGCAATAGGGCTCGCACGCGCGCCAAGAGTTCATCGATGGCGAATGGCTTGGTCAGGTAGTCATCGGCGCCGGCATCCAGTCCTTTGACCCGCTGATCGATCTGGGATTGGGCCGAAAGGATCAGCACCGGTGTGTGGATTCGTTCCCGGCGAATGTTCTTCAGAACATCGAGACCGGACATGGAGGGCAACATCACGTCGACGACCAGGAGGTCGTAGTTGGTGCCCCGAACCATGTCCAACCCTTTGGCACCGTCCTCACAGAGATCGACGGCATAACTTTCTTCTTCAAGCGCCCGCTTGATAAAGCAGCCGACTTTGGTTTCATCTTCGATGACGAGGACCCGCATACAAACTCCGACGGTGTTGATCAGCCGCGTGATTATACCAGACCGTTGACTGTGAATCTTGGAGCTAGGAGAGAATCCCGATGCCCACGAAGCCGAGGCTAGGTCGAATCGCCGGGGAAGGTCTGTTCCAGGGAAGTAATCATGGGCTTGCCGTCGCGGATATGAAAGACCAGCGTTTCTTCGCCTTCCGTCTTGAATTCCCGATTGGCCTGTCGCAGCGTCTCTGTGGACTTGAAGGACACTTTCGCGCTCCGCTCATCCGAGGCCAACGAGACGGACGTAGTCGTACGAGTGAAGTCATTGGCACTGGGAAAGGAGAAACTCATGCCGAGGGTTTTCCGATACTCTTCTCGCGTCAGGACGGCCATCTGTTGTTGCGGGCCCTGTTTCAGATGAATGGTGATGGTCGCGTCATGAGCAATGTGGCGCAGGACGCCGTCGACATCCTTTCGCCGGACAGCTTCGTCGAGCGCGCCTAGGAGGTGATCAATCCCTTCGCGAGTCAGCCGGACATCGCTTGGTAAGGACTTGGGCAGCGGCTCCGTGCGGACGACGTGAGACTGACCGGGCGGTAAATGGGGGACCAGAAACCTCGGAATCAGGCTTTGGTTCTTGAACATTCCGTATCCCGTGTATCCGATGACCCCTGTGACGCCGAGAACAAACGCGGCGATGAGAACCGTGACCCCCGAAAAATGCCGCGGCGGTCCCTTCTCCGTCCCTTCCTCTGGACTCTGTTTCATGGCGACCATAGGTCAGCTCTCCCCATTCGGGCCCGGTTATGAGTTAACAATAGCGTGAATTACGTAAAAAGCAATCAAAGCCGGCGGCTCTGCAGGACGACCGACCGGACGGAGTTCTTGCCGAGTCCGAAAGCTGCTTCAGACCAGCTTTCCTTCCAAACACGGGGACGGTCATGGTCTCGTGGCATTGAGGAGGCGGAGCTGGTCACTTGGAAAAGAGTCGATGGCATGGTACGCTGCGCGATTGGCAGAGACTTGAGATAACCCAATCTTCTCAAGACTACAGAAAGTGGATGACTCCATGACCATTGAGAGCTGGCGACAACCCACGGACGACTTCCTTCACCGGCACTTAGGCCCCACCAAAGCCGATATTCAAGAAATGCTGGCTACGTTGGGTCTACGCTCGCTCGACACATTGGCCGATACGGCCATTCCTTCGGACATCCGTCTTCGTCGATCCCTGGACATTCCGGCAAGCGACGGCGAACAAGCCGTCCTGGCCCGTCTGAGAGACCTCGCGTCCCAGAACAAGGTCTATCGATCAGTCATCGGCATGGGATACTACGATTGCGTGACCCCCGGCGTGATCCAGCGAAACATCCTGGAGAATCCGGCATGGTACACCCAATACACGCCCTACCAAGCGGAAATCTCGCAGGGCCGCCTCGAGGCACTGGTGAATTTTCAGACCATGGTGGCGGACCTGACGGGTCTGCCGCTGGCGAATGCCTCGCTCTTGGATGAAGCGACCGCGGCCGCTGAAGCGATGGCGATGTGTTACACAATCGCCCGTAACGCAGGCGAAGACCGCAAGGAATTTTTTGTCTCGCGTGACTGCCACCCACAAACCTTGGCGGTCCTGCAGACCAGAGCCGAGCCTTTGGGCCTCGTTATCAAGACCGGTGTCGCTTCGTCCGTGGATTGCTCGCGCCCCCAGCTCTGCGGCATTCTGCTGCAGTATCCGGCTACGGACGGCTACGTGGGTGATTTCAGCACATTGGTCACACAGGCTCATGAGGCCGGCGTTCGCGTGGCGGTCGCGACCGATCTTCTCGCCCTGACCTTGCTCCGTCCGCCCGGTGAATTCGGCGCCGATATCGCCGTCGGGTCGACACAGCGATTCGGTGTCCCGGTCGGATTCGGTGGGCCCCATGCCGCGTTTCTCGCCACCCGGGAGGAGTATAAACGGCAGCTGCCGGGTCGCCTTGTCGGTGTCTCCAAAGACGTGACCGGCAAGCCGGCCATCAGGCTTTCGCTTCAGACTCGAGAACAACACATTCGACGGGAGAAAGCCACCAGTAACATCTGTACGGCTCAAGTCTTGCTGGCCGTCATGGCCGGCATGTATGCGGTCTACCATGGGCCGGACGGATTGCGTCGGATCGCCGAACGTGTACATGGCCTCACGTTGCTGTTGGCGGAAGGACTGCGTCGGCTGGGATTCGAAGTCTTGCCGAAAGTCTTCTTCGATACGGTGCGGATACCGGTCTCCAAGGATCAAGCGGATCAGATTGCGACCAGGGCGAACGAGCAGGGGATCAATTTCCGGCACTATGAAGACGGCTCGATCGGAGTTTCACTCGATGAAGTCAGCTCCGAGGAGGAAGTGCACCGCCTCCTGAACATCTTCGTCGGCCTGGACCAGTTGCCCTTCTCCCTCTCGGATCTGGCCGCTTCCCTCGACCTCGACTACTCGTCTCCCTTGGCGAGGACGAGTCAGTATCTGACCCACGAAGTCTTTCATCGCTATCATTCCGAGCACGAAATGCTCCGGTATTTATACAGGCTGCAGTCCAAGGACCTGTCGCTCGTCCACTCCATGATTCCATTGGGCTCCTGCACCATGAAACTGAACGCGACGGCTGAAATGCTGCCGGTGACCTGGCCGGAGTTCTCCCGCCTCCACCCCTTTGCTCCGGCTGAACAAACGCGTGGCTATCGGACCTTGTTCGCGCAGCTCGAATCGTGGCTGGCGGAAATTGCCGGCTTTGCGGCGTTCTCGCTCCAACCGAACGCGGGTTCTCAAGGCGAATATTCGGGTCTCATGGTGATCCGGGCATACCACCGATCCAAAGGTGAATCACACCGCAACGTCTGCCTAATCCCCGTATCGGCCCACGGCACGAACCCCGCCAGCGCCGCCATGGTCGGCATGACGGTCGTCGCCGTCGCGTGCGATCGAAACGGAAACGTGGATGTCGCCGACCTAGAGGCCAAGGCCGCTCAACATCGGGACCGATTGGCCGCCCTGATGCTCACATATCCTTCGACGCATGGCGTGTTCGAGGGAGGCGTGCGCCGCATTTGTCAAATCATTCATACCCATGGCGGTCAGGTCTATATCGATGGAGCCAATATGAATGCCATGGTGGGTCTCTGCCGGCTGGGTGACATCGGGGCGGATGTCTGCCACCTCAACCTCCATAAGACTTTTTGCATTCCCCATGGCGGCGGCGGACCGGGCGTGGGACCGATCGGCGTGGCTCAACATCTCGTGCCGTTTTTGCCGGGACATCCTGTGCTCAAGCTCGGAGGGCCGCAAGCCATCGGCCCGGTGTCGGCGGCCCCGTTCGGCAGCCCGAGCATTCTGCCGGTCTCCTGGGTCTACATTGCCCTGATGGGCCGTGACGGATTGACCGCAGCCACGCACGTGGCCATTCTCAATGCCAACTACATGGCCAAGCGGTTGGAAAAGCACTATTCCATTCTGTACCGTGGCGATTCCGGCCTGGTGGCTCATGAGTTCATCTTGGACCTGCGGGAATTCAAGGACAGCGCGGGCATCGAGGCGATGGACGTTGCCAAGCGATTGATGGACTACGGTTTCCACGCGCCCACCGTTTCTTTCCCGGTTGCCGGTACGCTCATGATCGAACCGACGGAAAGCGAAGCCAAGAGCGAACTCGATCGGCTCTGCGAAGCGCTTATTCTGATCCGCGCCGAGATTCAGGAGATCGTCGACGGACGTCAACCGCGGACGAATAACGTGCTGAAAAACGCCCCGCATACCGCGGCGATTGTCGCGGCAACGGAATGGAATCGTCCGTACAGCCGGGAACAAGCGGCCTTTCCCGCTCCGTGGGTGAAGCACAGCAAATTCTGGCCAAGCGTGAGTCGTATCGACGAAGCCTACGGCGATCGCCATCTCGTCTGTAGTTGTCCGCCGATGGAGAACTACCAGTCCTAGTCGTGTGTTGAATAAGAGCCCGGCAGCGGGGTTCTGAAATCCTATCGGTTCAGAACCTCACAATAGTTTTTCAATAACCTGCTCGTGTTGTCTCACTTACATTCCGGTGATATTCCGTTCGTCCTGCCTGTCGAAGGACGCTCGCCGGCCCGCTCTGCCTTGCACGATTTTCCACCGTCGCAGTAGAGTACAAGAAAGGGTCCTGAAGAGGAGGTTGGTATGACCTACATCGGCCGTCGAGATTTTCTGGTACGCACTGGGTTGACTCTGGGCGCCGCGGTGCTGGCCGGTGCCTCATCTCGCGCGTTGGCCGACGAACAATCCCCGAAGTACCGGTTCAAGGACTGGGAAGACCTCCGGGCACAGTTTCCGTTGTCTCCGCAGCTCATCCATCTTGCCGCGTTTTTTCTTGCGTCCCATCCTACCCCCGTGCGTGAAGCGATCGAACGGCATCGCGCCGGCCTCGATGCCGATCCTATCGGCTATTGGGTTGAGCACGAGGAGAAACAAGAAGCGAAGGTCCTTCGCGCAGCGGCTGACTATCTGGGTGCCCACCCAACCGACATCGCGTTGACCGACAGCACGACCATGGGATTGGGTCTGCTTTATGGGGGGCTCACAGTGCGTACCGGGCAAGAAATCTTGACGACGACGCACGACCATTATTCGACTGAAACTTCGCTACGTCTTCGCGCCGAGCGAACAGGTACGACTGTACGTCAGATTCCCCTCTATCGTTCACTCAAGACCCTGTCGCGCGACGAGCTCGTCGACTCCCTGAAAAGGGGCATCTCTCCCGCGACCCGGATCGTGGCGGTTACGTGGGTTCATTCCAGCACGGGTCTCAAACTGCCGATCCACGACATGGCACTGGCGATCCAATCCATCAATCGCTCGCGTGACGAACAGAACCGAATCATCTTTTGCGTGGATGGAGTGCACGCCTTGGGGGTTGAAGATTTCCGCGTGAGCGAGCTCGGCTGCGACTTTCTCATCGCCGGAACGCATAAATGGATGTTCGGACCACGCGGCACGGGGCTCGTCTGGGGCCACCCCAAGGCCTGGCCGATCGCCCATGCCATTATCCCGACGTTCAACACACAGGCCTATGACCTCTGGATGGAAAACAAATCGCCGAAAGATCTCCCGCAATCCGTTCTCATGACGCCGGGCGGTTTCCATTCCTTCGAACATCGCTGGGCGTTGGATGAGGCCTTCTTGTTTCATCAGGCCATCGGGAAAGAAAGGGTGACGCAGCGCATTTATGAACTGAATCAGCAGCTGAAACAAGGCTTGGCGGCCATGCCTCATGTTTCACTACACACACCGATGTTGCAAGATCTGTCAGCAGGGATCGTCTGTTTTGAGGTGGATGGAATGGCGCCCCGCGCAGTTATAGAGAAGCTTCGCCACCGCGGCATTGTCGGGAGCGTGACACCCTACGCGACAAAGTATGCCAGGCTCGCGCCGAGCCTCCTGAACTCGTCCGTTGAGATCGAGAAGACGCTGACCGAGATCCGAAATCTGCGCGCGTCTTAGTCGGGAAGGTGGAAAACTGGGGAAGGCTGCCGTTCAACGGCGGTGATACGGCACACAGAAGCTGTTCGAGCAATGGGCGACCTTCAGATCACCATTCGTGACGTCGTAATAACTGATCAAACCTCGACCATCCATCCCCATCGCAATCGTCGTGAACTGACCGATATCGTCTTCACTCTGGATGATCGTGTGGGTGGCCGCCTGACAATCGACATCGGCACAGTGCGCAACCCGTAAGTCCCCGTTCGTCGCATCGTAATAGCTGATGAGGCCGTGGCTATCGGAACCGATGGTAATGGAGGTGAACTGGCCTACGTTATTCTCGCTTCGAAGTGCATTTATTTTGGCAGAGCTGCACGCAAGGTCCATACAGTGGGCCACTTTCAGATCGCCGTTCGTTGTGTCGTAGTAGCTGACCAATGCCAATCCATCGGCACCGATCGCCACGGAACTATACCGGCCGACATCGCCAGCACTATCCAAGGTACTCTCCGTCGCAGAACTACATGCGACATCCTCGCAATGCGCGACTTTCAGATCCTGGTTCGTGGCATCGTAGTAGGTGATGAGCGCCAACCCGTCGGCGCCGATTGTGATCGACGTGAACTGACCGACGTCGCCGTTGCTAACAAGGGTTATGACCTTGGCTGAGCTACAGACAGGATCGGTACAATGGGCCACTTTCAGATTCCCGTCCGTCGCATCGTAATAGCTGATGAGGCCTCGGCCGTCAGTCCCAACGGCCATCGACGTGAACTGTCCAACCTGACCGGCCTCGTCTAACGGATGGTGAGTCAGAGTGATACAAGCGAGATCTGTACAGTGCGCAACTCGCAGATCCCCATTAGAGGCGTCGTAGTAACTGATCAAAGGGAAACCATCGGCCCCGATGGCCATGGACACGTGTCGGCCCACATCACCTTGACTCTGGACGGTGGTAAGCGTCGCTGAAGCGCAGGCAAAGTCAAGACAGTGAACGACTTTGAGATCGCCGTTCGTCGCGTCGTAGTAGCCGATCACGCCCCTGCCGTCAGCTCCCATTACCATCGCCGACGGCGCTCCCACATCAATCTTGGCTCCGTCCAGTGGAGTCACGGTTGCGGAGGTACAGTCCACGTCGCTGCAATGCGCAACCTTCAGGTCTCCATTCGTGACATCATAGTAACTGATGAGCGGCAGACCATCCGTCCCGATGGTCACGGATGTGTATTGACCGACGTTGCCGGTCCTATCAAGTGTCGCGAGGGTGGCCGAGGAACAGGTGACATCGGCGCAGTGGGCGACTTTCAAATCTCCATTCGTCACATCGTAGTAGCTGATGACACCGAGGTTGTCGCTGCCGATCACGATAGAGGTGTACTGGCCGACGTTGCCGTCGCTCTCCAACGTGGTGCGCGTCGCAGATGTGCACACCACCTCTTCACAGTGGACAACTTTGAGATCTCCGTTCGTCGCATCGTAATAGCTGATGAGGGGACGACTATCGGCCGTCCCAATCGTCACGGAACTGTATTGGCCCACATCGGCGGTTTTATCCGGAGTCGTGGTGAGGGTCGGTTCCGTGCAGGCCACATCGGGGCATAGGGCCGACTTCAAATAGTGGTCCGTGGCGTCATAATAGCTGATGACGCCCTGGCTCATCACCATAGTGACCGAGGTGTGGAGCCCGACGTTCCCCTCTGCTTGCAAAAACGTGAGGACCGTAATGGTCGCCGCCTCACAGGCCACATCGGTGCAGTGTGCGATCTTCAGGTCGCCGTTCGTGACATCGTAGTAGGTGATGAGAGGCAGCTTGTCGGTGCCGACGGTCAGAGATGTGTACTGGCCGACATCTCCGGCCTGATCGAGTGTCTTGAGCGTGGCCGACGTACAGGCGACATCGACGCAGTGGGCGACTTTCAGATCCCCGTTCGTCGCATCGTAGTAGCTGATGAGACCGAGGTCGTCGCTCCCAAGCGCGATCGAGGTGTACTGCCCGACATCGCCTGTGCGGTCCAGCGAGCTGATTGTCGCGGAAGTGCAAGCTTGGTTCGAACAATGGGCGACCTTGAGGTCCCCATTGGTTGCATCGTAGAAACTGATCAGGCCGAGACCGTCGGCGCCTATGGCCACCGAGGTGAACCGACCAACATCACCGGAACCGTCGCGAGTGATCAGGGAGAATCCTGGCCGATCGAGGGCCGTATCATCCGCTTGAACACCGTAGTCCGATTGCATGGCGGCACAAAGCGCAAGACCCGAAGCGAGAATCACCTTCTCCAGATTTATGAAGATCTTCATGACTCATTACCTCTTCGTCTCGCATTCTTACGACGACTCAGAGCCAACGAGACGCGAAAGAGCTCTCTGAAATTTTTCCATAGGACCACCCTCGTACAGTCTAATCTCGACAAAGATCGTAGTCCACTGGTGGAGACCCACAGGTTGCCGTTCATCTCACACCGCACTGACAGATCCGACTGAAAGTACTCATCGGCGGCTTCGCCGATGACTTCCACGTCCACCTGCTGAATGGAATGCCGTAAGGTGAATTATGCAATGATAACAGCTGAGTCTAGCACGAAAAACGGTGAGATGGGGTGTGGTCTCCGAGGCGTGATTCAACTTCCGGCGTGAGCCCTACTTGTCTCCGCACTTCGTGAACTTCGACTCTTGGCACTGCTGCGCCAACTCCTGTGCCTTCTGAATCTGAGCCGGTGTCATGCGCGACGCCATTCTGTCCCGGTCCTTCGTGAGTTCATTTTTCGACCCGCCGCTCAACAATTCCGCCGCCACGCTGTACCACACATACGCCCGAACGTGATCCTGTTGCACACCCTGACCCTTCGCATACATCTGCGCAAGTTCGTTTTGCGCCCCGGCATGACCCTGACTCGCCGCCAATCGATGCCATTTCAGAGCCACATGGTAATCCTGCTCGACACCCAGCCCGCTTGCATAGAGCATCCCAAGATTGTATTGCGCTCGTACGTCGCCCTTCTCCGCCAAGGGGTAAAGGAGCCCGGCCGCGATCCTGTAATCCCCACGCTTCAGGGCCTCATATGGTTCTTCACCGGACAGAGACATGGCCCTATTCAAATCACTATTTTTCTTCGCATCACTCGATCCTGCTGCATCCGCAACGGGTGCACTGGTCAAGATCAAAATTCCCACGATCGCAACTAGCCTCATCGCGTACCTGCCTTTCAGGACCATGAACCGCTTGCTGGCTTGCTGTCCAACCCTCGGTGATACGAATAATTGAGGAGTCCCTCGCGACATCGATGGCGTGCAAGATGGTGCTATTGTTGTCGAACGAGGTCACAATGTCATCAAAATATTCATATCGCTGTTCATCCCGGATCGATGAAACCGTTACGGTGTTGTACCTCATCGCCATCAATCGCCGAACCGATATGACGTGGCCCATCAGCAGCGTCCATCCGGAGGGATCAAAGGCAATATGTGGCTTACTGAGCTCACGGTACGAATGAATCGGATTGAACGAGGCAAGACCGGTTGGAAGTGTTGGTTCGGCGCTTCATGAAGAGGAGCCTCAGCCCGCTGAGGCTCCGTGAAGCATATACTGGTTGGTGCCGAAGCCGGGATTTGAACCCGGACACCCGTGAGGGCGCTAGACCCTGAATCTAGTGCGTCTGCCAGTTCCGCCACTTCGGCTCTATGAGTTGCTGTAAATGGCTTCCACCGTCGTTCTCACAGCCGTCGGATCTCCGACGTACCCTTCCAGTACACCTGGGATCTTATTCGCTGGGATCTTGGTGGAACCCATTTCGAGCAGCCTGTACGGCTCTCGACCGCTCCCTTCATCCTTCCAGTCTCTACGGCTGCTTTGAACATCCGGACGGGAAGCAACACAAGGAGTCGGATTATCCTGAATTTTCCTCGCCCGCGTCAAGCAACCGGCTCACCTGCTCAGGGGTGTGGCGCGCATGACCGTTGGAGGCATGGGCCATTGCCCGACGATAGCGATCTCTCGTGGATCACCACTGACGATAATGCGTTCGCGCACCAGCGCCGCCGCCGCCAGGAGTGCCGGTGCGGCGATCCTGGGAGCCTCATCGACCATGAGGACATCGAAGCGCACCCGGCTGAACAGGGGATCGCTTGCCACCCTGGCGGGTGTGGCGGCAACGAGTCTTCGATTCTGGATGAAAGCCTGGCGGTTCGGCTGCTCCTCGGCTGCCAATAATTCTCGGACCTTCTTGGTTCCACCCAGCTTTGCGATCTGCGCTTGGAGTTCCTCGAACTCGGCTCGCTTCCCTCTGGGAACCGCGGCCTCCGGTGCGAGCTGCTGAATGCGATCTTTGACCACATCCAGTTCTTTGTCCAGTTGATCCATCTGCCCTTGATACAGCGCACAGTATTGCTTGAGAGATTCGGCATTCTTTCCCACTGCCTGCAACGTCAGACGTTGAAACAGCGGCAGGCTCTCGAACTCCTTGAGCGTCTTCTGAACATCGGCCATCCGCACTTGAAGATCGCGCATCTGCGTGACAAGGCGCCACTCCAAAAGACGGACCTCGTCCAGATCCTTTTGTTTCGCTTCTTTCTGGGACAAAAAAGGAGCCAACTCGCGAAAACGGTCGTACTTGTATTTTAAGGAGGCTTTGTCCCCTTGTGACTTCGCATGGAATTGGTGCATCTGCGCTTCGAAGCCCAGCTCGTGAAGAGCAAGGTCCCCGGCCTGCCAGGTGATGGGGAGTTCATACCGGGTGATCCAGGTCTTGTGGTTCAGTCCGCCGGCTTTCATGGTACGCCCGACTGTCCCCACCATCTCATCGCATTCTTCATGATCAGGGCTGATCAGAAGGATGCGTTTGTTGGCGCGGATGAGTTCCATCGCCAGGTTCCCAAGCTTTTGGCGGCGGAGTGACCGGTCATGCGACCACACGGTCGTGAAGACGGATGAGGCGGAAGAAAATGTCTCAGAATCCACGGCTGGCATCTGCAACAGCGAGGCCAACCGCTCGGTCGGTCCAAGATGATAGAGGTCAGGTTTGGCCAGTATATCTTTCAATCGTCCGACTGATGTGCTGACAAGGCCGTCCTGATCAGGAACAAGAGTCACTGACGGGACGTCGCTTCCAAGGGTATCCACCAGTTGGACCAGGATGCTGTTGCCTGTCTGCCGCAGCACGATTCCCTCTGTCGTATCCGCCTCGTCAACGGGAATGACGGACACCGGAAGATCCACGCTCAGGAGGACATCGGCCGGCAGCGTGAATTCGTACAGATGAAGTCCCCCCGTCGTTTTGACCAAACGGCCTCTCGACGCCACGATCGGCGCGTCATGCCTCGTATCAGTCAGTCGGGCTTGCTCGCCTTCAAGGCGAGTAATCCACCACTCGATAAGCTCCGTTGCCGTCATGACGACTCAGCTCGCCTGGGTTCCTCTCATGGGAACGTCATGATAAATGTCCGTCGTCATCACTGTCCACCAAGCGAACTCTCAGGCACCCTTGTCTTCACGGCTCTAACTTGTCTAGAATGATCCCCTTCTATTCGCGCTGCAGGATGTTCACAAAGACCGTCCAGCGAGGCCGCAGCGAGCGAGATGCAGAGGCATACTTCTAAGTATGTTGAGCGTTGAGCGAGGCGAGAACGAAGCGGGCGGGTTTGTTCAACATCCTGCCGAGGAGGAATCTGTGAAGGGCTTGAGATTTGAACGGATTGCCACCGGACGCCACTACAATGTGGTCTTCCACATCGGCAGCACGTACGTGCCGGTGAGCGACGAGACCCTGGACGAACTCAAGGAACAAAGCCTGTTACCGGCTGAGCGATTTCTCGACCTCCTCATCGACCGAGTCGGCTATTCATCCTACCTGAAGGACCAGATCCGCAACGAACTGAAGGCGACCGGCGACCCGACCACGCAGATTACCGTGTTGCAGGGCGCCATCAGAGAACTGTAACGTATTCTAAGTTTCTGCGCGCTTCTCGTCCTCTTTCTGCATCGACCTACGTCAAGAGAACACCACAATATCCTGCAGAAGACGAACAGCTCTTCACATTCTGAAATCTTGAATTTCGATCTTTGGCCATGTTGCCAAGACTTTCACCTGTAGCTCTGGCGACTTGCTGAGGTCGACAAGGTAAGCGCCCAATAGAGT
This sequence comes from Nitrospira sp. SG-bin1, assembly GCA_002083365.1. Taxonomy (NCBI): domain Bacteria; kingdom Pseudomonadati; phylum Nitrospirota; class Nitrospiria; order Nitrospirales; family Nitrospiraceae; genus Nitrospira; species Nitrospira sp. SG-bin1. Next base: position 136,776 of record LVWS01000045.1, read on the forward strand.
ACCAAGGTCCTCTATGAAATATTCTAGACCAAAGTCGAGTTTGCTGTTTCCAGAAACTCTGTAGTGGTCATCGCGCAAAAGTTCCGGAGCTCCCCAGTGCAACAAGTATGAGTACTCACGACCGGTTGAATCACGAAGGCGACGAGGCCGACTGGTGTGCATCAGTGTATGGCGCCATAGCTGAATTGCCAGTGAGTCGGCCAAAGGATTTCTTGGCAGATATCGAGCGAAAAATGTGCACATTCGTGGCGTCTGCTCTTTCGTCGCACCTCCATCCCAGAGCTTCGAGTATAGATCGACCTTGGAAAACCCAGACATAATATAGGCCCACAATGTGGCTGGGAAATGATGTGTATGCACTTGCCACGTAAGTCGTACTAACGTCGTGTTGATGACACCGACTTCTTCTCGAAATTGGCTGAGATCGGACTGGAGCTGATCCGTGATGTGTGTGATGGTGCTCATATCAGATATACTGCTTGTGAATCCTTTCTCTGCTCAGTGAGCACAGAAGGACCAAGCCCGACGCGTTTAATCCCCCACCTGCCCTTCCTGAAACAACTGGTTCATGATCTGATTCCGCTTTTCCGGATCTTGATAGTACTTCAGGGCCTTGCTGTAGTTTTCCATCGCGCTCTGGCGCTTGCCGCGGATCGCGTAGATTTCGGCGATGCCGTGATAGGCCCGGGCATCTTCCTCATTGCACTTGAGCGCCCGGCTGAAAATGTCCGCCGCCTCTTGAAGTCGATGCTTCCCTAACGCGAGCCAGCCGAGCGCGGAATGGGCCGGGCCGAAGTCGGGGTTGGCGTTGAGCGCCTCCTGGTAGCTCTTTTGTGCCAAGTCCAGACGACCGCGCGTTTCATAAAGGCCGCCCAGCGCGAAGTGCACTTCGGCATCCTGGGGGTTCAGCTTCAACGCCGTCTTATAGGACTGCACCGCCGGCTCCATCTTTCCCTGTTCCGCGAGCGCGCAGGCGAGATTGGAGTGGGCTGCCGAATCGTTCGGAGTGAGCTTGATCACCTCTCGGTATTCCTTGATCGCCATCTCCAGCCGCCCCTGGTCTTGATAGGCGACTCCGAGATTCATCCGTGCCGGTGCATAATCCGGAGCCAATCGGACAGCCTCACGATACTCTTTGATCGCCATTTCCAGGTGACCGGCCCGTTCGTGAATCTGTGCCAGGAAGTAGTGCGGATAGGCAGATTGTGGAAGCAATCGTGCGGCTTCGGCGTATGGCCGCATCGATTGTTCGGATTGACCCGATTGCGCGAGAAACAAGCCTTTGGCCAAATGGGCATAGCCGCTGTCCCCATGTCGATCGAGCAGATCATGGACCCAGTCACCCACTGTCTCAATGTCCTGCGCGGCTTCGAGGCAAAGCGCGTGGGTTTTCCACGCATCGGCGAACCGACCTTGCACAAGATACACGACGTTGCGCGCAAACAGAGGCCGTGGATCCTTTGCTCCATCCGGATCCCGGCTCCAGGCCAAGGACTCCGCGAACAGGACATCCCATGCTCCGGCCACGATGGCGGCTTCGCATTGTTGCTGATGGGCGCTCATGAGAATGGGAGGCTTTTATCGAGTCAGTGCGTCTTCGACATCAGGCGGTGTCGCCTGAATCCCGTCGCCGAGGAAGGGAAATGTCTTGGCCAGCTGCTGCTTCATCTGCCAAGCCACCGTTCGGTACGACCAATGGCCCTTCACGCCGGACCGGAGTTTGGCGATATACTCCGCCTCGGCATAGTCCATCTTGAATAAACAGCGCACCTTGAATCCAAACGGAATGGCATAAAGCGAGGCTTCCTGATCCTTTTTCTTGAGCAGTTCGATATCCTGACGTACGGCATCCATCGCCTGCCGATACTCCTGATCCAAACCGGCGTCGATCAACGGTGGTGGGACATCGTAGCCGTGGACCGTCGTGAAATTCTGCTGCACTTGTTGACAGCGTCGATGACGGTGCATGTCGCGCCACGCCCCGATGTCCATGAGGACGTCGAACATGAACGAGTAGCCGCTGCGAAACTCTTTGATGAGTTCATCGTAGGGTCCGCGTTGCCTCGTGGCCACCTCGATGGTCGCGTGCTTGTCCTTCTCAGGCCATCCTGTCACCACCTCGAGGATCTTTCGGTACGGGGCCTGCGACACGCGGTAGAGCAACGTCGTGACAAGTTCGTCCAGCGGATGATGACCCCCGATGAACTCGACGGCGTCCACGGCCCCCCAGGTCTCCGGCTGGTCCAATCCCGTGCCGCGTAATACGTCTTTTGCATGCCGAGCCAAATCGGAATACACCGATTCTTGATAGACATTCGCCTTCGCGTGCCTCGCCAATGTCGGCGCCAGAGGATCGGTCCCGCCTAAGGTCTGACCGCAGAGTTCACCCCACAGATTCACCGGTGGACTCTGACACGCCTCTTTCAAATCCTCCCCGATTCCCCGCAACTCAGGGAGTTGCGACGACAAGAGCCGTGTAATCTGCTTTTCCAGCGTCCGAATGCTGACGACTTGTCCGACGTTGGTCTTTGCCGCGAGAGGAAGCAGATACCGTGTGATGTCGAAGGCTCTGGCGGCAATCGTCCGCTCGTAATCGGCGGGTTTCATCGAGTCGGGCCGCGGCTCTCGTTCAGCAAGGAATGTCTTGAGCGGATCATGAAGCAGCCGATAAACCTCCGAGAGACTTCGAATGATGCCCTCGTACACAGCTTCCGTTTCACTGCCTCGAATCTGACCCGGGACAAACCAGCGGTCCGATGCAAAATTCTGATAGCGACTCGATTTCGCCTGTCCATCCCACAATGGCTCGTCTTCCAGCCGAATAGCGGCCAGTTCGGAGATGTTTTCAAAGCAGATCGTAACGTGTCCGAGATCGGCGATCGAGGCATGCCCGTAATCGAAGTAGAACTGTTCCCAAAACTTCTCGGAGGAGTGCCCATGAACCCATTTGATGCTGTTTTCTATGGAATCGGGGGATCGACTATATCGGGCGAGCGCATAGGCAGATGGTTCAGGGGGCATCGGCGCGATGGCGACCACGCGGCGACTGTTTTGATCTTGATTCATAGCTCGGTTTTGCGATTAGACAGGTTGGGTATGTGACTCCCTACGTAGGTCGCGCACTATACCCCTGGACTCAGAACCGTGCAAGATCAGTCCGTTGACTTGCTCCAGAAAGCGCCGCTATAGTCCCTTCGACCGCGCGGCGGTGCAGGAATTCCTCTAATCCCTGATCTAACACCATCGCATCAGCTCATGACCATGATCAAGGGCATCAAAGGCGTCAAGGATCTGTTACCGGAAGAATCACCCCGGTGGCGGTTCATCGAAGAATCCGCCAGGCGGTGGTCCACCCGGTATGGATTTCAAGAAATTCGCATTCCGATCTTTGAAGTGACCACGCTGTTTGCGAGGAGCATCGGCGCGTCGACCGATATTGTCGAGAAAGAAATGTACACGTTCCAAGACCGGGACGGTACGTCGTTGACTCTTCGCCCGGAGGGGACCGCAGGGACGGTTCGAGCCTACATCGAGCACAACCGTGCTGCGATTCCGGTCCCTCAAAAATATTTTTACTCCGGGCCGATGTTTCGCCACGAGCGGCCTCAAGCCGGACGCCTCAGGCAATTTCATCAGTTCGGCGTCGAGTCCCTCGGTATGGCCGATCCTCGAGCCGATATCGAGGTCATCGCCCTCCTCTGGCGCATCCTCTCTCACCTCGCGCTGCCTGGACTCACGTTGGAGATTAACAATCTGGGTTATGCCGCCGATCGGGATAGCTATCGGCCTCATCTCGTCGCGTACCTTCGACAACACGAGCCCGGTCTTTGTCCAAATTGTCGCTACCGGATCGCCACAAACCCGCTACGAGTTCTCGACTGTAAGGTCCCGGAATGCCGCATGATTACTGAGATGGCTCCTCGACTCGCTGACTCGCTTGCCGAGCCGGCTCGTGCTTACTTTGCCCAAGTCTTAGCCGGTCTCGACGTCATTAAAGTACCCTATTCCTTGAACCATCGCCTCGTTCGAGGCCTGGATTACTATAACCTCACCACCTTCGAAGTGACCGCCACGAACCTGGGTGCACAGAACGCAGTCGGCGCGGGAGGGAGGTATGACGGACTCGTAGAAACTCTTGGAGGGCCGACCACTCCCGCCGTCGGTTTTGCGATAGGTCTCGAAAGAATAGCGATGTTGCTGCCGGAATCCGTGCCTCTCCAGTCACTGGAAGAGGTGACGGTCTATGTCGCGGGATTCGGTGGTCAGGGTGCTGCGGCCGGTCTCACGGCTCTTGAAGAGCTTCGTCTCTCCGGAATCCATGCAGTCTCCGATTTTCGATCCGCAACGCTGAAGGCACACCTTCGGCAAGCCGATCGACTCGGCTGTCGCTTTACATTAATCCTCGGAGATGATGAGGCGGCAAAAGGATCCGCTATGCTCCGCGATATGGAAACTAAGGCTCAATATAACGTTGATTTGTCCATCCTCGCACTCCGCGTACGGTCCTTCATGCCCCCTTCGTAACTCATAGTTTTTCAGATTGACTTCCCTTGGAAAACTCCGTAATCTATCTCTATATTCTGAATCATAACCTATTAGAATTATAAGTTTATTCCTGTGGATTCTAAGAAAATTGGATTCCTTCTAGCTCTTCCTCCATCGCATACAAGTGCCGCGACAGTTCACGGGTTAGCCCAGGCTGCCCTTCGCGCCGGACATGAGGTTTACGTGTACTTGATAGATGAAGGTGTGAAGAACATCCATAGTGACCAATACCGGGCATTGGCTCAGACCGGAGGTCGCGTTTTTGCCTGTGCATATGGTTGCCAGCAACATCACGTTCCAACGGATACTATCGATCCAAAAATGTCCCTCTGTGGGTTGGTCGTCCTCTCCGGCTTGATCGACGCATGCGACAAGTTTTTGTCTTTTACGTAATCTTCCGACTATGGCAAAAAATATCGCCGTCGTTATTCAAGAAGACCCTCGCAACACCCACAGACCTGTCGAAGCATTACGTATCGCCCTTGGCCTTGCGGCAGGATCGCATAAGACCACAGTTGTTCTCCTCGGTGAAGCTCCTCGCCTTCTTTCTGAAGAGACTGATGATATCATCGATGTCGATATCCTGGAAAAGTATCTTCCGTCTATTGCCCAACTCGACATCCCCTTCCTTCTGGAAGACAAGTCGGACCAGATACTACTTCGGAATGAATTTTCTGTGAGGAGAGAAGAAGCGAACGCTCTGAACTCCTTTATTCGTTCAATGGACTGTGCCCTCGTTTTTTGAACCAGATGGTTTATCTTATTCGGTCTCCCGTTCATGCGCTGCACCGTGCGCTTTTCTCTGAAGACACTTCTGAAGTGGTTGTGTCTCTTGAAGCACAGCTTTCCGGAGAAGTAGTGCGGGGTATGCATAAGCTCGGGGTGAAAGCCGGGGATAAGTTGTCCTATAGCGACGTGATAGATATTTTACTGAAGGCCGAGAAGATTTTAACTCTATGACTCCGATATCTCTCTCTTAAAGAAAACTAGTAGGAGTGGTAGTAGTAATAAGCAAGTGAATTAGGGTGATAACTTATATAGTTTTGATTTTATTAATAAAAACGAATAATAGAGGGACGGATAACATTGGGGACTGCTTCTCGATGGAAGAGTGGCAAACTGTGAAGCGCTTGTGAATGGGAGAGGAGAGGCCGTCGTAATGGGCGCTCGCAACTCGACAGAAACTGGTCCGTCGTGGTATGCACCCTCAGCTTCCCACACAAATTACGGCGGTAAGAAGGTATTTATCCACAGGTGTGAATAAGCCTGTGTATAGGGATTTGAGTAGATTATGAGTCTCGAAACTATCTGGCAGGAGGTTCTGCAATATATCCAAGGGAAGGTGCCGAAACAGGTGTATGACACGTGGTTCATACCGGTGCATTTGGAACGGATAGAGAATTCTACGGCGCATATTGGAGTTCCGAATAAATTTTTTGGGGAATGGTTGGATACGCACTATGGCCCTCTTCTGGCAGAGGCTATGGCTACGGCCCGTGGCGGCGGGCAAGTGGCAGTTGCGTTTACAGTCAGTGAAAAAGGTGTGACACAGCAAGTCGAGTCCCACCCTCAGGTAACTGCGCCCCGTGGAGGAACGCAGACGAAGCCGCGGCGTGGGATTCAGCTGAACCCCAAATACACGTTCAAGAACTTCGTCGTGGGGGCCGGGAATCAGTTCGCCCATGCAGCGTGCATGGCGGTGGCGGAACAGCCCGGGCAAACATACAACCCGCTCTTCATTTACGGAGGAGTGGGACTCGGGAAAACGCATCTTCTCAACGCCATAGGCAACCATGTGGGCGAAAAAAGCGATCTTAGGATTGCGTATCTGACGACCGAACAATTTACCAACGAAGTGATCAACTCGATTCGCTATGACAAGATGATGGATCTCCGGAAGCGTTACCGGCACATCGATATGCTGATGATCGATGATATTCAGTTTCTGGTGGGAAAAGAACGCACTCAAGAAGAATTCTTTCATACTTTCAATGCTTTATATGAAGGCCATAAGCAGATTGTGCTCTCCAGTGATCGTTTTCCCAAGGACATGCCGGATATCGAGGAGCGTTTGAGATCACGCTTTGAATGGGGGCTCATCGCGGACTTGCAACCTCCGGATGTGGAGACACGCATCGCCATCCTGAGAAAGAAATCAGAGGATGAAGGGGTGAAACTGCCCGAGGACGTCATCCAATTTTTGTCGACCACGATGAAGAGTAATATCCGCGAGCTCGAGGGCAGTCTGGTTCGCTTGGGTGCCTATGCGTCGTTGACCGGACAGGTGATTTCCCTTGAGCTGGCCAAGAGCGTTCTCCGTGATGTCATCGGGGATAAGAAAAAGATCGTTGCAATGGATGATATTCAAGAAGCCGTCTGTACGCAGTTCCACGTCAAGATGACGGAACTGAAATCGCGCCGTCGTAGCAAGACGCTTGTGCACCCTCGCCAGATCGCGATGTATTTGTGCCGGGAGCTGACCGACGCGTCGTATCCGGAAATAGGACGCCAATTCGGCGGTAAGGACCACACGACCATCATTCACGCCTGTCGCCAAGTCGCGAAGGCCAGGGAGACGGACACGGTCCTGCAAACGACGATTGAAGCGTTGAAAGAGCAGATTCTTCGCAGTTAAGGGCTTTGACGGGAGAATTCTCCATGAAAATACGCATTGGTCGGGATGAGTTATTGACGGGACTGCAAAGGGTCCAGGGTGTCGTCGAGAAACGGAACACGATGCCGATTCTGTCGAACATCCTCTTGGAAGCCAAGCAGGACGGCGTGGAAATCGTGGCGACGGACCTCGAGATCGGCATGCGCGGCCTGTACAAGGGGACCGTGCTGTCGACCGGCGGGGTCACCATTTCGGCGAGGAAGCTGTTCGAAATCGTCAAAGAACTACCGACCGGTGACATTGAACTCACGGCGAGCGACAACAACTGGACCACTATTCAAGCTGGAAAGAGCCAGTTCAAGGTCGTGGGCCTCCCCAGCGGCGAATATCCCGCGTTGCCGACGATCGAACGAGAGGGATTGATTCCCCTCGCGGGAGAAGGACTGCTGGAGTTGATCCGGAAGACGCTCTTTGCCGCCGGGGATAACGATGCCCGGTATATCTTGAACGGCCTTCTGGTTACCCTGGTGGCGACGGACAAGAAAACCACTCTTCGCCTCGTCGGCACGGACGGCCATCGTTTGGCGGTGGCGGAGCAGGAAGTCGGCCAGGCGGGCAGCAAAGGACTGCCGCAGGAAATGAAAGCGATCATCCCGAAGAAAGCTGCGCATGAAATCCGTCATCTCTTGGAGGAAGGGGGAGATGCCGAGCCGCTCATCGGTTTTTCCAAGAACCTTATGATCTTCCGTAAGAGTGGGTTACTGTTGACGTCGCGGTTGATGGAAGGCAACTACCCCAATTACCAACAGGTCATTCCAAAAGAAAGCGGGAAGAAGATCACCGTGAACCGCAATGAGATGGAAAGCGCGCTGCGCCGTGTATCGGTGCTGTCCAAGGATAAAGCCAGCGCCGTAAAGGTTTCCTTCGTACCGGGCAAGATGACCCTGTTCTCCAGCAGTCCGGACTACGGGGAAGCCACCGAAGAATTGCCGGCCCGATATGACGGAGAGAGCCTGAACACGGGATTCAATGCTCGATATCTCCTGGATGTCTTCAGTGTGATGGACGGGGAAACCATCTCGCTTCAGATGGAAACGCCGCTGAGTCCCTGTCTGATCCAGGAGCCTGAAAGTCCGGGATTCAGGTGCGTGGTCATGCCCGTGAAGATTTAGCGGGGAGACTGAAAGGGTCCGCCTGCATTGTGTCGCAACGGCGGAGACGTGACGTCCCCCTGCGTAGGTCTCGCCTCTGGCTGTAACTCGGCGGGACATCTTTTGGAATACGCTTCCGATGTATCATAAGGCCGGACGATTCGACGTGTGCACTTCAACGGACTCTTAGGAAACGGATGACCACAGACGATTCTTCCCGACCCAAGTCAGACAGCTACAGCGCCGATCAGATCAAAGTCCTCGAAGGCCTCGATGCCGTGCGAAAGCGCCCGGCGATGTACATCGGGAGCACCGGCGTCGACGGACTTCATCATTTGGTCTATGAAGTCGTCGACAATAGCGTCGACGAACACATGGCCGGCTTCGGCGAGGCGATCGAGGTCATGATCCATATCGATGGGAGTGTGACGGTCATCGACAATGGACGGGGTATTCCCACCGGCATGCATCCCACGCAAAAGAAGTCCGCCGCCGAAGTAGCCCTGACCGTCCTTCATGCGGGCGGCAAGTTCGAGCAGGGAGCCTACACCGTCTCCGGCGGCTTGCACGGGGTCGGTATCTCCGTTGTGAACGCCTTGTCGGAATGGCTTGAGCTGGAGATTTGGCAGGACGGCCAAGTGTTCGAACAACGATATGAACGGGGCAAGCCCGATGCACCTCTCAATGCGACAGGCAAGACAAAACGCCGAGGGACCAAGGTTCGGTTCAAACCGGACGGCCAGATCTTCGAGACGCTGGAATTCAGCTTCGACGTCCTGGCCCAGCGGCTCCGGGAGCTCGCCTTTCTCAATAAAGGCTTGGCCATCACCCTTCGAGATGAGCGCAAGGAACCGGCGAAAGAGCAAGTGTTCTTGTACAAGGGCGGCATCGTGTCGTTCGTCGAGCATCTCAACGAAGCCAAAACGCCGTTACACAAGCCGATCTATGTCAAGGTCGAAAAGCCCGAAATGATCCTTGAAGTGGCGCTCCAGTACAACGACAGTTACGCGGAGAACCTGTTTTCATTCGCGAACAACATCAACACCAAGGAAGGCGGCACGCATTTGGTCGGGTTCAAAGCCGCCCTCACCAGGACGATCAACAATTATGCCAATGCCAATGATCTGCTCAAGAAAGAAACCGAATCGCTGACCGGAGACGATGTGCGGGAAGGGCTCACGGCGGTCGTCAGCGTCAAGGTGCGCAATCCGCAGTTCGAGGGTCAGACGAAAGCCAAGCTCGGAAACAGCGAGGTCAAAGGTGTTGTCGAGGCCGCCGTCAACGAGGCCTTGGGAAATTATTTCGAGGAAAATCCTCCGGTGGCTCGAAAGATCATCGGCAAAGCCGTCGACGCCGCCCGTGCGAGGGAAGCGGCTCGGAAAGCCAAGGATTTGATCCGGCGCAAGAGCGCGCTCGATGGTGGCTCGCTTCCCGGAAAGTTGGCCGATTGTTCTGAAAAAGATCCGGCCTTGAGCGAACTCTACATCGTGGAAGGTGATTCGGCGGGCGGATCCGCGAAGCAAGGGCGTGATCGAAAGTTTCAGGCGATTTTGCCGCTTAAAGGGAAGATCTTGAACGTCGAGAAGGCACGGTTCGACAAGATGCTCTCCAGCGATGAGATCAGGACGCTCATCATGGCACTGGGCACCGGCATCGGTCGCAAGCGAGAAGAGAGCGACAAGACGGAGAAAGATACGTTCGATATCGCCAAGGCTCGTTACCACAAAATCATCCTCATGACCGACGCCGATGTGGACGGCAGCCATATCAGAACCTTGCTCTTGACGTTCTTTTTCCGGCAGATGCCTGAGTTGATCGAACGGGGCTATGTCTACATCGCTCAGCCTCCGTTATTCAAAGTCAAAAAGGGCAAGACCGAGCGATACCTCAAAGACGAAGGGGCGCTGAACGAATACCTGGCCGATTTGGCGGTCGAGGATGTCGAACTGTACATGGAAGGGGTTCAAGACTATGTGACCGGACGCCGGCTGCTGCCAATCCTCAAAAAAATGATCGCCTTCGAAACGTTGCTCGGCCGGTTCAACAAGAAATCACACGAAGCCGTGATGCTGCGGGCCTTTGTCGATGAACCCGGGCTGGATCGCGACCTGCTCAAGGATCGTGCGGCGCTCCAACGATCGATCGAAAACATCGGGCGGTCGCTCGCCGTCGCCTTACCGAAAGTGACGGCGCTCTTCGACGTAGTGGATGACGAAGAACATCAGTCGAACAAGGTGGTCTGTCGGCTACACATGAACGGGGTCACTCATGAATTGGACGTCACCCATGACCTCGTCGGTTCGGCGGACTTCCGTGAACTGCAGAAACTAACTCCGTCCGCTATTGGACTAGGGCGCCCCCCCTACAAACTCAAAGCCAAGGGACAAGAAAGTTTCCATCGAGCGACCGATGAGTTGGTGAAGGCGATCTTGGACATGGGGAAGCAGGGGCTCGGCATCCAGCGCTACAAAGGGCTGGGCGAGATGAACCCGGGACAGCTCTGGGAAACGACCATGAATCCCGAGGTGAGGACGCTCTTGAGAGTGACGCTCGAAGATCTCACCGGCGTCGATGAAATCTTTACGATCTTGATGGGCGATGAGGTCGAACCGCGGCGCAACTTCATTCAAACCCATGCCCTTGAGGTAAGGAATCTTGACGTATAGCGTGGCATCGGCCAACTCAACCGTGGAGCCTGGGTTGATCGGCCGATTGACGAATGGCAGTGGACGAGGAGTTCGGAATGCCCTTTGACGAGCGTTTGGGCCACATCGCGATCGAAGATGAGATGAAGTCGTCGTACCTCGATTACGCGATGAGCGTGATCGTAGGTCGCGCGCTGCCCGACGTCCGCGACGGACTCAAGCCGGTCCATCGCCGTATCTTGTTCGGCATGAACGAAATGGGCCTCGCCTCCAATCGGGCCTACCGCAAGTCGGCCAAGATCGTGGGCGAGATCATGGGCAACTATCACCCCCACGGTGATACGGCCATTTACGACACCCTCGTACGGATGGCGCAGGACTTCAACATGCGTTATCCCCTCGTCGACGGTCAGGGAAATTATGGGTCGATGGACGGCGATTCAGCGGCCGCCATGCGCTACACTGAAGCGCGCATGACCAAACTTGCCGAGGAGATGCTGGCCGACATCGACAAGGAAACAGTTGATTTCGGCCCGAACTACGACGAATCGAGGCAGGAACCGCTGGTGTTGCCGACGAGGGTGCCCAATCTCCTCATTAACGGAGCGGGGGGCATCGCGGTTGGTTATGCCACGAATATACCGACGCACAACATTGCTGAGATCATCGATGGGTTGCTCCTGCTGTTGGATAGTCCGGATGTCACGATCGCCCAGCTGATGAAGAAGATCCCCGGGCCTGATTTCCCCACGGCCGGGTTCATTTACGGCATGAGCGGGATCAAGGAAGCCTACGAGACCGGCCGGGGACTCTTGACGTTGCGGGCGAAAGTGGTCGTGGAGACCGATGAACGCACCGATCGCGAACGGCTGATCGTGACGGAGATTCCCTATCAAGTCAACAAAGTGTCATTGATCAAGAAGATTGCCGAGTTGGTTCAGGATGACCGGATCAAAGGCATCTCCGACCTGCGGGACGAATCATCGGATCGCGAAGGGGTCCGAGTGGTCATCGAGCTGAAGCGAGGCGAGATCCCGCTGGTGGTGCTGAACAATCTGTACAAGCACACGCCGCTTGAAACCACCTTCGGAGTCATCATGCTGGCGCTGGTGAACAATCGTCCGGAGATTCTGAACCTCAAGCAGATTCTCCATCATTTTCTCGAGCATCGACGGGAAGTCGTGGTGCGACGGACGGCCTTCGAACTCCGAAAAGCGGAGGAGCGGGCGCATATCCTCGAAGGACTCAAGATCGCGCTCGACAATTTGGATGCCGTCATCACGCTCATCAGGGGATCGCAATCCCCCGATGAGGCCCGAGCCGGATTGATGCGGCAGTTCGGCCTGACCGAGATACAGGCCAACGCCATCCTCGACATGCGACTTCAGCGCTTGACACAGCTGGAACGCACCAAGCTCATCGAGGAATACCAGGAAGTGCTCAAGCAGATTGAATATCTGAAATCCGTGCTCGCCAGCGAAGCTCTGGTCCGGACCATCATCAAAGACGAGCTGACCGAAATACGCGAGGCCTACAAGGACGAGCGGCGGACGCAAATCGTCAAAGAAGAAGCGGAGATCAGTCTGGAAGACCTGATCGCAGCGGAAGAAGTGGTCGTGACCATTTCCCACGCCGGCTACATCAAACGCAATGCCGTGTCCCTCTATCGCGCCCAGCGACGCGGGGGAAAGGGCAAGATCGGCATGGGAATCAAGGAGGAAGACTTCGTCGAAAACCTCTTCACCGCCTCCACCCATGATTCACTGCTTTTTTTCACCGATGCCGGCAAGGTCTATTGGTTGAAAGTCCATGAGATACCGGAGGCGAGTCGGGCGGCGAAGGGCAAAGCCCTTGTGAATCTGCTTGCTCTGTCAGGAAGCGAAAAAGTCACGGCCACGCTGCCGGTGAAAGAATTCCGAGACGACCGCTATATCGTGATGGGCACCAAGAAGGGCATCATCAAAAAGACGGAACTCTCCGCATTCAGCAATCCACGGCAAGGCGGGATCATTGCGTTGGGACTCGAGGGCGGCGATAAACTGATCGGAGTTCAACTGACCGATGGCCAACGGGAGATTCTCCTTGGGACTAGGCAGGGCATCACCATTCGATTCAAAGAAGAAGAAGTGAGGCCGATGGGTCGGACCGCGTATGGCGTGAAAGGGATCACGCTTGAAGAAGGAAACGAAGTCATCGGCATGGAAACCATTACCCCCGATTCCACCACTTCGATCTTGACTGTCACGGAAGGCGGCTACGGCAAACGAACACCCGTTGGCGAATATCGTATTCAGGGTCGTGGCGGGAAGGGCATCATCAGCGTCAAGACGACCGAGCGCAATGGACTGGCCATCGGTTTTCTCCAAGTACGCGACGGCGACGAAATCATGTTGATCGCCGCGCAAGGGAAGGTGCTTCGTTGCAAGGTGGAGGACATCCGTGAAATCGGCCGCAATACCCAAGGCGTGCGCATTCTGGACCTGGACGGCGAAGGAGACCGAGTCGTAGGTGTCGCCAGGCTCGCGGAAGCGGTCGAACGGGAGGACGCGGGATCGGAAGAACCCCCCGAGGCCTAACCGCACCGAGCCGCGCGGTTGTTCCATGCACGAGCAGGTACCGACGTCCATCCCTCCCGGCGGTCCCAAGACCAAGAAGCCGCTTGATATCGTCGTGAAGTTCGCGCTGGCCGTCTTTGCAGGATCCTTCGCCTTGATTTGGGGCGGCATGTATCTGAGCCGTCCCGATCGATCAATTCCTCCCTATACGGTCGGCGCGCAATCAGGCCACGTCGTCACAACGGACGTTCCCCGCGGGACGACCGATGAGGAGATTGAATCGCTGGTAAGGCGTTTCCGAAAGGTCGGCCACCAAACACACGATTTCGCCCGCATGAAGATCTATCCCACGACTCCGGGGGATCCCAGTGGTCCGTACAGCCAGATCCTGATTTACGTGTTTGACGACCATGGGTGGACCGATCCGGAAGTCTTGGAGAAGTATGTGGCCGGAGATGAGGCGGTCGTCAAGGGGTATGAACGATCCATGCGCGGATACTATCGCTTGCGGGATCAGGATGAAGAAGGAGGGTTGGGGCCCATCTTGAAGACTGGTCAAGTTTCCAGCGACACCAGGATCCTCTTTAAAGGACGCGTGACGGATCCTTTACCGGTGGAGGCGGAGTCTGGACGAGGTAAGCCGATATCACCTTTCTGAAGTGCTCGCGTAGCGCGGAATCCTGGATGGCCGTGGTATGTAAGACCACTTCGGCCCAAGATTCATTGGTCTGAGGGGATCGGACGTCCGCATCGGGACTCACCGGGGAGGAGTTCGTATCGTCAGGAATCTCTCCGACGCGAAACGCGATGTCGGTTACAAACCCTGCTCCTGCCTCAGCCTGCAGCTTCGCCAAAAGCGCCGGTTTGAGGAATGCCAGCTGTTGCAGCCAGACGGAGTTCCTGACGACGAGGTACAGCTTTTTGAAGCGAATCTGGGTCGGCCTGGTGTGGGAAGCCATGGGCTCGCCCACAATGTCGCGCCACCGATGCTGTAAACGAAGTTCCACCAGTCTGGATTCGAGACCGAGCCGCTTGGAGAGCCCTGAGAGGATGCTGCCGAAGGAATTGAATGTACCCTGGGCGGCCATGTGCCATCATAGGCGGTAGCGGAGACCGAGATCAAGGCGCCGGAGTCGAATCATGGCTAAAGAAACGGAGGATCAGGGGAAGGTGGTGGCCACCAATCGCAAGGCTTATCACGATTATTTTATCGAAGAAAAGTTCGAGGCCGGGATCGTGCTCAAAGGTACCGAGGTGAAATCACTCCGGGACAGACGAGTAAACTTGCAGGACAGTTATGCGGGCGTCAAAGAGGGCGAGGTCTTTCTCTACCATTGCCACATCAGTCCCTATAGTCACGGCAACATTATGAACCATGATCCGGTCAGGACCCGCAAACTGCTCCTGCATCGCAAGGAAATCAACAAGCTCCTGGGGAAAACCCAGCAAAAGGGCCTCACTCTGATCCCGCTTCGGATCTATTTTTCAGAACGAGGTCAAGCCAAGGTCGAGCTGGGGTTAGCCAAAGGAAAGAAACAGCATGATCGCAGAGAATCGATCAAGGCTCGGGAAGCCGGTAGAGAAGTGGAGCGGGCAATCAAAGAACGGAAGTAGGACGGGAGTTCGTTGTCTGTGTCAGTTGACGGTCGAAAATTCATCCTTCGTTCGGCATTTCCCGAACCAGTAGAGAGCAAGGGTACCGCGCCGTGTTGCCGTCCGTTGTTGGCACCGGCCTACACGGCGCGTAGTGAGATCCTTCAAAAGCCCTAGTCTCCACGGCCTCTCCCTTCTCATCAAGAAAGAAGACGGATCCACTCTCTCACTCCCACTGCCGCTACTAGTCACGATCCAGGTACACTGCTTTATACATCGCTCCAAAAACAGCCGTCAGTGCGAGCAACGCAAAAAATATCGTCATCATGACCCCTTCACCTCCTTCTACCTTTCATATGCTGCTAATGATAGCGTTCCAAAATGAATGCTGGATGATGAAATTATGAAGATATCTTCATCGTCCATGGCTCTCAGGGTTCGTGCTACTTCAATCGACTTTCGATCGGCGCCACGGTTTAGATCGGACAGTCGGGAGGTCGCTACCCTGTAGCGGCGTGTCAACGGGTACGCGTCCTCCGCGTTCCAAGAGGATCAGCCCACGCGATCGACTTAGACTCACCTCATCTACTGGCAAGCTGCAGCATGGTGTACAACACACCGAATATGGCAGCTAGTAAGAATACTTCGATAAAGGAAATCATGTCGCTCACCCCCCTTTCACTTTCTTAAAGTACCTACGTTACCTACGCCTTTAAGATGAAGCCTCCATGAGGGGATGGTGAAGAATTCTTCATGGTAACCAGCTTCTCTCAGAATAAACGGGTATCTACTTTCGTCAATGGGTATTTGAAGAAAGACGTGATCACCAGACAATGAACTGGTGTCGAAACTCGTTACAGCATTGATGCGACGTACTCTCCTGAGTGCCCACCGACTCAACGTGGCGCAAATTCGGGACGCCCAGGTATGAAGGAGACTCTGCAACATGTCGCTACTTGGTCGGTTGTAAGGGACACTATCCGTCCTCGAGCCGCGACTCTGTCGCGGACTGTTTTTCCACCAGAGTGCGCGCGCCAACAATAATTGTGGGTCCTAGGCCTGCAATGACGTACGGAAAACACACCATTGACGCAGGGATGATAGTTGCCCTGTGCAATACCTTCTTCATTCAAGCCGTTTGAGAACAAACGTGTCGTAATGTGAGTGTACTGGGCACACATGGACGGGCATGAAGACATTGTGAAAATATTCCATCTCATCACTCGGGCCCGGGTGATGTCCAGTCCGTCGGAACTGTGGTTGCTCACTATCGTGCGCGGAAGGAATGAACGGGGCTGCCGCCGAAGATCGTGCTAGGCTGGGACCGTTTGTTGAGCGAGAGCCGGCAAACGTAAAGTGAAGACGGAGCCTTTATTGACCTCACTGGTGACCGAAATACTCCCGCCATGGGCGTCCATGATTTCTTTCACGATGGGTAGCCCTAGCCCGGTGCCGGCGGAATCTTTGGCGCGGGCCCAATCGGTCCGGTAGAATCGCTCGAACAGATGGGGAATACTCTCCGGCTCGATACCATGCCCGGTGTCCTCGACCGCCACGGTGACCTCATGACCGACGGTTTGCAGGCGGACGGTGACGGCTCCACCGGACGGGGTGTAGCGCAACGCATTATCGAGCAAATTGATCAATGCTTGTTTCAACCACTGTGCGTCGCCAAGTACCGAGGGGACCGGCTGGGATTCGAACCGCAAGGTAATCTGACGGTCATCAGCCAAGAGAATCAACTCATCCACGAGCTCTTGGATTAAGGGTTCCAAGGCAAGCGGCACGAGATTGACGGGAGGCTTGCTGCTGGTAAATTTCGCGAGGGTCAACAACGGGCGGGTCAAAGCAATAAGCCGGTCGACCTGCTGGAGATTATTGAGCAGCACTTCGTGATACTCTCCTGGGGTCCTCGCTTTCATGAGCGCCACCTCGAGGGTCCCCTGCAGGATGGTCAGGGGCGTTTTCATTTCATGGGCGGCGATCTCACAAAAATTGCGTTGGACCTCACTGCCTCGCTGAAACTGATCCAACACGGAATTGACGGCTTGGGTGAGGCGTCGGAATTCTCGATAGGGTGAATCCACCGCTAGTCGTTTCCCAAGGTCGGCCTCCGACATGGTCTCGGCGCCCGTACACAATGCGTCGATTGGGGCCAGCACTTTTCTGGCCAACCAGAGGCTGCCGACCCAGGCCAAGATTAGAGTGGCTCCGGATCCGAGGGCGAGCAGAAACACCAGACCATGCAACGTTTCTTGGTAATGGAGCAAGGAGGTTTCCGCCTGCAAGATGTACTGCACGTGGTTTTTGCCGACGAGGAAAAGAAATAGGTGTCGCGCAGGAGTTCCATCGGGGGCGTCGAGTGTCTCGAACAGAATGTTCTTCAGGCGGACCTGTTCCAGCACACGCGTGGAAAGTGACATGTGTGCTGTCGCGTGAGGACTTCTCCACAAGAGCGAGCCATCGGGTGAAAAGACGCGAAGGGCATGGGTCACGTCTGGCAGGACGTGCGGCTCCGTCGCGCTTTGGGTCAATTCGTTGGTTGGGGCGCTATCCTTCCTGTCGCTTTTGAAGAGATCAGGCTGCCGTTCGACGAACTCAGCCAGCGTCTCCGCCAACACGAGGAGTCGTCCGTCCACGAAACGTTGCAAGAGGATCTCGCTGGCGGCGTACACGAGCGCGGAAAACACCAGGAGCCCCGCCATCAAGACAAAGGCGGACCAAGTGATCAAGCTGCGCAGAGACTTCATGCCGATGATTCTGGTTCTTCGAGCATGTATCCGGCCCCGCGTACCGTGGCGATCAACGGCGGTGAAAAATCCCGGTCGATCTTCGCGCGCAAGGCCCGAATATGGGCGTCGACGATGTTCGTCATGGGATCATAGCTGATGTCCCACACATGTTCGATGATCGCCGTTCGCGTGAGGACACGATTCTTGTTCCGCAAGAGGAACTCCAGCAGTGCGTATTCTTTGTTCGTCAGGGAGATTTCCTGTCCGGCCCGCCAGACGCGGTGGGAAGCGGGGTCCAACCTCAAGTCCGCCGCCTGCAGGTGGGCGAGTTGCTGAGCACTGCCCCGGCGCAGCAGGGCCCGGATCCGGGCCAAGAGTTCCGAGAAGGCGAACGGTTTCGCCAAAAACTGATCCGCGCCCGTGTCAAAACCCGATACCTTGGTCTCCACTGTATTGCGCGCGGTCAACAGCAGAATCGGAGTCATGATTCCCTTGTCGCGCACACGGCGGCAGAGCGTGAGGCCGTCCAGCTTGGGCAGCATGATATCGAGAATCACGAGATCGTACGGATTGTCCGATGCCAACGCCAACCCTTCTTCGCCGTCGGCTGCGACGTCCACCGCGTAGTGCTCTTCTTTCAATCCTTTCCGGATGAACTGAGCCAGATCCACGTCGTCTTCCACCAACAGTATGCGCATGCCGTTCCATCCTCCCTGTCGAAGCATCCCGGCCGACAAAGCAGGAAAGTGTGAATCAACAGAAGGTGCCCTTGCAATCGGTCAACACAAGGTTTGTGGCTTTCTCCTCGGCTTCCAACTCGATGGTCAACCAAGCCATTCCGGCCGCGTGCTCCTCCTTGTGAGGCCCGTTGCCCCCTCCTTCGAGGAAGCTGACAATATAATAACGGCCGGCGGGAACTTTCGTGAACCAAAAATGGCCTGTCGGATTTGCCCGAGTGGTGCGGAGATAGGGCTGGAACCGCTTGTCGGTCAGAAGTTGAGCCAGGATGTGCCGCATGCAGTCTGCGGGTGAAACGGCAAGTGTGGAGTGCTCCGACGGTGAACTCTCATGTTTTGAGGAACAAGCGTTCACACGTATGTTTCGATCGAACCAATGGCGTGTATAGGTAACCGTCGGAATCATGTAGATGGAGACCCCCGCTTGCGTAAAGGCTTTTCCAGACGGAGCACTCAGAAACACTTGTCCGGCGGCCGCTGCGTGACCTCTGGGTTTGTATGAGAAGAGTTCTTTCTCGTTGAACTGGGGCGGGTTCGAAGGGCTCGGCTCGGCGGCCATCGCTTGCGGATAGAACAAGCTACCGCCCAGCAGAACACCAGCAAACCAGCCGAGAAGCCTGAGAGGATGCCCCATCATGTCGAGGAAACCGGCACGGTCGAGGACTCGTCGGCGACCGTAGGAGAGTGGGTCGCCTTGTGTTTAAGGGCACGACCCTTGTCCGGCGTCGGATCGGAAACCACCCCGTATACTTCACGACCCTCATGGCCCTCCGGCAAATACTCCGTGATCGGCATGCCGTCTTCACGCACGAAGAGCAGACAGTGGCAGTACTTGTAGATCTGCATTTCGTCGCAGGCGCAGATCCAGCGCCGGAGCTTGGCTTCGGCCGCCTTATCTTTGTAGAAGTTGCACGGACAAAGCGGTTTCCCGAGTTCGTCGATGTGGGACGCGAGCCCTTTGACGACCGCCTCGGTCACGGCCCTGTTGGGATGCATCGCCGTTCCGCTTTTTTCGGCGAAACCTTCTACGAACTTCCAAATCTTATCGAGACTCTCCTGCGTCGGTTCAGCCATGGACCTCCTCCGGGCAACGATGGGCGGAGCCTCTAGTTTACAAGGGTAATTCGCTGCTTTACAATCCGTCCCTTCGGACGATCGGAAACAATCATGACAGAAGAATCAATCCGACGGACATTGCTGGACCGGCTGGCCCACGAATTAGGGGTTCAAGAGGCCGAGCAGCTCGCAGCCCATGTGTGTCAGGCCACGGCAAGGCCGGACGAGGAGGCGCGTCTCCTGTCGTTGCTTGACGAGCTCCAAGAGTTATCCTTGAAAGTCTTCCGTGCGGCGATCGAAGCTCTTCCTGAGCTCGATCGGCGCGGCGCGCTCTCGGAGGTCATATTGTGGCTCGATCTTGGAATCGCGATCACTCAATCTTCCGGAGCGTCCGCGCTCAAATATTTTAAGAATAGCCCCTTGGTCCTTGGATTGATCGAACGGCCTGATGCGCGCATCGAGGTGCTGACGATCGGCCTGGACATCGCCGAACAAGATCCGAACGTGGCCTTGGAATATATCCAACAGGCGCTCCAGATCCTATCTGAAGTTCCTTCAGAGCAATTGCGACCGTGGCTGGATATTGGCACTGAACTGACCCAGATCGACGTGGTCGTCGGGCTCGAATTCATCCGACAGATCTCAGCGCTTGCCCGCGTGCTCCCAGTGGAAAGTGTGAGGGACTGGGCGACCTTGGGAATGAAATTGATCGTACCGAACAGTCTGGGAAAGCCGGACTATGTAGCGACGATCGAGTTTCTGAGAACAAGCCCGGCGATGTTGGGAGAAATCAGGGAAGCGTCCGTTCGAGGGAAAGTGGTGTCTCTGTGCTCGGTGCTGGCCGGGCAATCGGCCGAGGCGGCTTTGGCCTGGCTTTCGGAGTCGGCCGATCGTTTGCGTGCAATGCCTTCCCTGGACTGGCAGATCAAAGTATTGCAGTACGGCTCCCTGCTTGCCGAGAAGAGCGCGGAAGTCACCCTGGAGTATCTCCGTCGAGTTCCGGAACTCGTCCAACTGATCGGGGACAGTCCTGAGGCTCCGGCAAAGTTCGAGAATTGGTTCGGGACCGGCATGGAAGTGTTGGCATACAGTCCGGACGGCGCACGCGCTTATTTTGCGGCGGAGTCTCAGAGAGCGCTGACGTCGGTCGAGGAGGCCTTGAGCGGGGTGTCGTTTCGACAGGTCGCCCGAAGGTTGAAACTGTTTGTTCAGGGACTTTGCGGAACCGAAGTCACTGTGGCAGCCCTTCCGGATTCCGTGACATCTCCAGCCCGTGCGACGGTCACCCAGGACGGTCGAAGCATTTCGTTGCCGGCGCTGCTCCGTCGGTATCCAACGGCTGCGGAAAACGAGCGTCTTTATCTTGTGATGGCGGCGCACGAGGCCGGACACTTGGAGTTCGGTACCTATCGCCTCCGGCTCGAATCTCTCACGGATTTGATTGAAACCGTACGTGGGCGGTATGGGCGATCGCCGCAAGCTACGGCCGATACCCTGGCGGCGCTGTTTCAGCTTTACCCGAACCCCTTACTGGTGCGAGATCTTTGGGTGGTGCTGGAGGATGCGCGCGTGGAATTCCTGCTTCAAGCCGAGTACCCCGGTCTTCACAAGGATCTGGCGCGGTTGGCGGCTGAATCCATCGGCCCCCGCGATCCTGCTCGAGGGGTGACCCCCAAGGAATTGGTCGTCGATTGCCTTCTCAGGCTCTCCACGGGGGAATCGCCTGATTCCGCAGTTCCCAAGGCGGTCAGGGAGGAAGTGTCGATTCTCTGGAGTCTCTGTCAGTCCGTTCTGACGACGACAGCCACGGCGGAAGATACGGTGCGTCGGGTCGATGCGGTCTATGTTCGACTGGAGGAACTGCTGGCGGCTCGCGGTGAAATGATTCTTGCGGAACCGCTCGAAGAACCGAAAGAACCGGAAACGACACCCATGCGACCGGACCAGCGGGGCGACGACTACCGTGCCATGGCCGACGTGATCCATCGGGGCTCGATGAATGCGGAATTCATTTCAAGGAGTCAGGAACCGCTGGAACCGAAGGAGCAATATCCGGCACAATCGGACGGCACGGTGACTCGGAATGTCTTGAGCGGTACGCAGGCGTCCAAAGACAGAAACATGGTCAGTCAAGAACGTTCACTGTTGTCCGTCGTTGAGGAACGTTTGACGCGTGATACCGATGTGCAATCGTTGCAAGAGCCGAAGGCCCATGAAGGGCGAGCCGTCCTTTACCCTGAGTGGGACTATCGAATTGAAGATTACCGGATGGATTGGTGCCGTGTGATGGAACAGCCGGCGGATTGGGGATCAGACGAGTTCGTCACGGCGACCTTGGCCGGCCAGCAGAGTACCGTCAAGTCGCTGCGCCGGTTTTTTGAAGGGTTGCGACCTCCGGCTTTCCGGCGCGTCGCGGGCCAAGTCGACGGAGAAGAAGTGGACCTTGATGCCCTCATCCGAAGAATAGGTGAGCAGCGGGCCGGGATGGAAGGCGGCGATCGTTTGTATGTCAGGCGCGAAAAAAAAGAGCGGAATGTCGCGGTAGCCTTCCTGGTCGATATCAGCGGCTCCACGAGCCGAGAACTCGGAGACCGTCGGCGGGTGATCGATATTGAGAAGGCGGGTTTGGTGCTGCTCTGTGAGGCTCTGGATGCCGTCGGCGATCAGTATGGACTCTACGCCTACTCCGGCCAAGGACGAGCGAACGTCGATTTTTTGACGATCAAGGACTTTGACGATCGCCTGGGTCCGTCAACCGCTCATCGGTTGGGCGGGCTCGTTCCGCGTCATCAGAACCGCGACGGGGCGGCGATCCGCCATGCGACCGCCAAGTTGCTGACGCGCGAAGCGAAGAACCGCATCCTCGTGTTGCTGAGCGACGGACGTCCCTTGGACGACCAGTACAAGGACGACTATTCCTTGGAAGATACGAAAATGGCTCTCCGTGAGGCAAGACAACGGGGGGTCGAGACGTTCTGTGTCACCATCGATCGGGAGGCCGAGCAATATCTACGCCGCATGTACGCCGATGCCCAGTATTGCGTCATCGACCGCATTGAAGCACTCCCGACGAAGTTGCCCGGAATCTACAAGCAATTGACGGCATAAGAATTCAAGACATGACACACTCGATCGGTAAGCCGACGATCCCCGCCTGGTTATACAAGCTCTTCACGGGGCACCAATATCCGTATGTCCGCCGATTAGCCAAGTTCGGACAAACGGTGAAACCGGGTGAAGACCGTCCGGAACCGACGAAGGAAATGATCGAAGCTAAATTCTGGGAAGTCTATCCACGTTGTCGGGTGAAGGTGTTGCAGGAAGTCAAAGAAGGGATGATCGTGGTCTTTCATGACCTGGGAGAGTATCCTCCCGGGGGTTTTCAGGAACTCGTCGACAATCCGGAGGAGTTTTTGGCAAAAACATTCGGCAAGAAGAAAATCAAAGTTAATTTCTATGACGAAGATAATTTCGTCTGTACGATCAACTTCAAGGTTGCGGGCTGGACGGAACACGAACATGCGTGACGGTTACGGCGTGCGGTGTAATAAGGAGATGTTACGCTTCACACCCTACGTTTCACGCTTCACGAGGTGGCAATGATGAAACGGCCGAAAGTCACGGTAGTTGGGGCGGGGAATGTCGGAGGGACGACGGCGCAGCGGTTGGCCGAAAAGAATCTCTACGACGTGGTATTGGTCGATATCGCCCAAGGGGTTCCACAGGGCAAGGCGCTCGATATTTCACAGGCGGGGCCGGTCTGTGGGTACAGCACGCAGGTGGTCGGCACCAACGAGTACATGGAGACCGCGGGATCATCGATTGCGGTGATTACGTCCGGCATTCCACGAAAGCCGGGCATGAGTCGAGACGAGTTGTTGGCGACGAATGCGAAAATCGTGAAATCCGTCGTCAAGGAATTAGTCTCCCGCTCTCCGAACATTATCCTGATCCTTGTCACCAATCCATTGGATGCCATGGTGCATGTCGCGCGTTCTGTCAGCGGCTTGCCGAAATCCAGGATCCTCGGGATGGCCGGTGTGTTGGATTCGGCGAGAATGCGCACGTTCATTGCCGCAGAACTCAACGTACGGGCCACGGAGGTGCAGGCGATGGTGTTGGGCGGACACGGCGACACGATGGTGCCGCTGCCGCGGTATACCACTGTGAAGGGGAAACCGGTGTCCGAACTCATGTCAAAGGAAAAGCTGGACGCCATCGTCAAGCGAACGAGGGAAGGCGGAGCCGAAATCGTGGGCCTCTTGAAAACAGGGAGTGCCTTCTATGCTCCGTCCGCTTCAGCAGTGGCGATGGTCGAGTCGATCCATAAGGACGAGAAACAGGTGATGCCTTGTGCGGTGTTGTGTGAGGGAGAATACGGACTCAAAGACGTCGTCGTCGGGGTTCCAGTGATAATCGGGCGAGCAGGGGCCGAGCAGATTCTGGAGTATGAACTCACCAGTGACGAACGGGCGGCGTTGGCAACGTCGGCCAATGCGGTACGAGAACTCTGTCGCACCGTTGATCGACTTATGACATAGAAGAACTTTCGCCGTCAGCGCTCATGGCCACCGCGACTAGCCTCCTCTCATGACCGGGTTCGGCACATCACTGACGTCGAGCCACAGGTCGGGTGATGTAATCTTCTCTGTGTAAAAGACGAAGGGTGTAAGCTGGGTTGCTGTCGAAGGCGAACCCATTCCACTAAAGGAGGCTTACACCCATGACGACGCTAGCACCATGGACCGAGCAGTGGCAACACTTGCAGCGGGATATTCGGGACCAGTTCTGGGGCGATTTAGCCCGACACACGCGGCAGAGCTGGCAAAACTTCTTAGGCCGGCTGTCCATCGAAGCCCGGGATCGGTATCTCGGGGTGCGCGAGTATGAACGGAGTCTGGAGCGGCCGGATACCCGCAACGGCTTCTACGAACGAGATTTCGGGACGCGCCTGGGGACCCTCCGCGTGCGGGTGGCCCGGACGCGGCAGCAGACCTTCTTGCCCAGCGGTCTCACGCGCTTGGCGCGCCGAGCGGACGAGATCCTGTTGTTGATCCGGGAAGCGTTCCTTCGGGGGTTGAGCACACGGGCCGTGGGGCGGGTGGTGGCCTTGCTCACAGAGGACCCCGTGAGTGCCCAGACCGTCTCGCGGCTCACGCGGGACTTGGACCACGCGGTGGCGCAGTTTCATCAGGCGCCCCTGACCGATGACTGGCGGTATCTGTTTCTGGATGGGGTCAGCTTGCGGGTGCGGCGACCAGGCGGACGCAAGCGGGTGCAGCTACTCGTCGCCTATGGCATCCGGGTCGATGGGACGCGGCAGTTGCTGGCCTTCACCCGGAGTACCGGTGAGAGCCAGGCGGCGTGGGAGGGCCTCTTACAGGATCTCTATCGGCGCGGCCTCGAAGGCCGCCAGCTCCAACTGATTGTGACTGATGGCTGTGCGGGGTTGGCGGCCGCCCTGCAGACCGTCTATCCCCGGGTGGCCCATCAACGCTGTTGGGTGC
This sequence comes from Nitrospira sp. SG-bin1, assembly GCA_002083365.1. Lineage (NCBI taxonomy): Bacteria > Pseudomonadati > Nitrospirota > Nitrospiria > Nitrospirales > Nitrospiraceae > Nitrospira > Nitrospira sp. SG-bin1. The sequence continues at coordinate 161,911 of LVWS01000045.1, forward strand.
ATAAGCTCCGCAATCTGTTGAGTGGCGCCCGTCGTCGGGATCACGCCGCGATGAAGGCGGGCGCTCAAGCGATCTATCAGGCAACGAGTCGGGCGGAGGCGGAACACGCCGCTCGAACGTTCGCGCGCCGCTGGCGGGACGCGTATCCATCACTGGTGACGCGGCTGCTCGAAGACCTGCCGGAGTTGCTCGCGTTCTTCCAGTGTCCGCGGCCCCTCTGGCGGAAGCTCCGAACGACCAATATCATTGAACGCTGCTTCGTCGAAGTCCGGCGGCGCACACGACCGATGGTATGCTTTGTCAACGTGCAGAGTGTGGAACGGATTATTTTCTCCATCTTTAACCGGTTTAACTTGGAATGGACTCAGCGCACCCTTCGTCAATTTACACACGCGGCTTGACATCACC